>DAIDJA010000262.1 GCA_027451605.1 Acidimicrobiales bacterium | reverse complement strand
CATCCAGTAATTTTAAAACTTTTTTGGCATCTTCGACATTGGATATTTCAATAACTTGGGATGCAATTAGCTCGTTTTCGGCTGATTCCAATTTCCAAGAATTTGCATTTACAATTGCAACGATCTCATTTATTGACGCAGGTTCTCCGACGGCCTTAAATACTCCTTCTTTTTGCGTCAAATCTTCTATATTGCAATCAATTAACTCTCCCAACACCGTATCTTCATCTTTGTCGGTAATGAATTGTACAACTGCCTTGCGAGAAAATTGCCAAGCGACGGATCCGGGCTCAGCCATTGATCCGCCGTTTCTTGAAAATATTGTTTTAACTTCGGATCCCGTCCTGTTTCTATTGTCAGAAAGTGTTTCAACGATTATTGCGATTCCGTTTGGACCATAGCCCTCATAGGTTATTGAATCATACTTCACCCCTTCAAGCTCTCCTGTGCCCCGCTTGATCGCCCGTTCAATTGTATCCATCGGAACAGAACCCTCCCGTGCCTTGGCAAATGCCGTTCGTAGCGTAGCGTTGGAGTTTACGTCTCCTCCACCCTCTCGTGCCGCCACTTCAATTTGGCGTATAAGTTTGGCAAATAATTTCGCCCTTGCCTTATCTTGGGCACCTTTCCTATACTTAGTGGTTGCCCATTTTGAATGTCCTGACATCTAGTTAACTCTCCTCAGCAATTTCCAGAAATATCTTATGCACTATATTACAATCTTGACTGACACACAGTTCGGGATGAAATGTTGCGGCCAAGATCTTACCCTGACGAACCAGTACCGGTTCGTCAGATTCTTTAAGCCTTCCGATTGTCTCGACATCTTTACCTACTCGTTCGATTCTCGGTGCTCTTATGAAAGCCGGCTCTATGACATTAATCGAGTTCAAAACTACTTCCTTTAAGTCGGATTCAATTTGTCTTCCGAATGCGTTTCTTCTAACCGAAACATCTAAGACTCCAAAGCTCTTCTGATCATCCCTTCCGTCCAATACCTCTTTGGCAAGAAGAATTAATCCGGCACATGTACCAAATATTGAAATTGATCGATCTTCGAGCCGTTGTTGTAATTTATCAAAGATGTGACCGGATGACAATAACTTTGATATCGTGGTAGATTCACCACCGGGAATGATGAGATGTGAGAGTTCATCGATTTGAGCACCGATTGTCACATTGGTCGGCTTAATGCCCAATGAATTTAGGACATCGGTATGTAGTCGAACATCGCCCTGTAGGGCGAGGACGCCTACTTTCATGGTTCTGTTACGCAGTCAAGAGACCGAGTTTCCGAATTCCCGGAATTGATATCTAAAGAAATTTGAACTACCATCCCCTAGTTTGCAATTGATCGCCATCAGCCAAATCTTTTGCGCTAATACCTACCATGGGTTCGCCAAGGTTTTTAGATACCTTCAGAACAATCTCCGGATCCATATAATGAGCTGTAGCTTCCACAATTGCTTCAGCCCTTTTTGCGGGATCACCACTCTTAAAGATTCCGGATCCGACAAATACAGCTTGGGCTCCCAGTTGCATTACCAAACTCGCATCCGCCGGTGTCGCTATCCCCCCTGCACAAAATAGCGGAACGGGAAGTTCGCCTGTTTCGGCAATTTCTTTTATCAGCTCCACGTTGGCCCCGAGTTCCTTGGCTTTTTTATACAACTCAGCACTGTCCAACTGACCAATTATCCGAATCTCTGAAGTAATGGAACGTAGATGCTTTACGGCCTCGACGACATCCCCCGTACCGGCCTCCCCTTTTGAACGAATCATGGCCGCACCTTCGCTTATCCTTCTTAAAGCTTCCCCCAGATTGGTGGCACCACAGACAAACGGAACCTCGAATTTCCACTTATCGATGTGATTATCAAAATCGGCCGGCGTCAGAACTTCAGACTCATCTATATAATCCACTTTAAGGCTCTGCAGTAGCTGAGCTTCGGCAAAATGGCCGATCCTCGCTTTTGCCATAACCGGGATTGTGACGGCTTGTTGTATTTCTTCAATCAACGCGGGATCACTCATTCTGGCAACCCCTCCGTCACGACGGATATCGGCGGGCACTCGCTCTAAAGCCATTACCGCAACCGCCCCGGCGTCTTCGGCAATTTTAGCCTGATCCTTGTTTACGACATCCATAATGACACCACCCTTTAACATTTCAGCCAATCCTCGTTTGACTAACAAATTCCCGCGATCCGTGTCCATTTTCATGCTCCTTAAGTCCGCCTACCGTAGTTGGCAAAATATTTTCGACATCTATTAGTTTAATTTGGAGCGAACAGGATCATTGACAGTTATTCATGCCGATTATAATGTAAAGACTTATTAGGGCTGTTCGATTAAAGTGCAACTGGAATGTGTCGGCTGCTTCACTTACTTTCGTCAAAAAGACCCTTAATGTCTTCTGCGGAGATTGCTTTAGAAAACGTAGCGTCTTCATCCATTACGGAATGGAATAGCTTAGATTTTCGTTCTTTAAGCTGCATTACTTTTTCTTCGATTGTCCCATTGGAGACAAACCTATATACGTTCACCGGCTTAGACTGTCCAATTCTGTGCATCCTGTCAATGGCCTGCTGTTCTACTGCCGGATTCCACCAAGGATCCATCAAAAAACAGTAATCCGCCTCAACGAGATTTAGGCCAACTCCGCCGGCCTTTAAACTTATTATAAATACACTGGTTTCACCATTTTTAAATTGGTTTATTACTTCGGCCCGATTGCGAGTCTTCCCGTCCAAATAACTGAACGCGATATTTTTATTGTTAAAGGCATTTTTTATGAGGGTTAAAAATGATGTAAATTGGCTAAAAATAATCGCCTTGTGATTTTCTGAGAGCAACTCTTCTACGAATTCCATCAAAGCTTCTATCTTTACCGACTGAATGTCAGAATATTTTTCAGAATCCACCAATATTGCCGACAGACTAAGCATTCTCAATATAACGAGAGACCTCAAAATGGTAAACCTGTTCTTTTTAAAATCATCCAACAGCCCCATTATCTTTTGTCTCTCTCTCGACAGATAAAGGTCATATACCTTCTGGTGGGAAGGATCCAAATCCAGATTAACAACTTGCTCGATCCGCGGTGGCAATTCTTGCAGAACATCTTCCTTTAATCGCCGTAGCATAAAGGGTCGAATTCGGCGTTTAAGTCTTTGTAGCTGTTCCGGTTTGTCTCCGGTTTCTATGGGGCGCTGATATCCATCCTTAAATTGCTCCCGAACTGCAAATAATCCGGGTGCCACGATTGACAATATTGACCAT
>DAIDJA010000261.1 GCA_027451605.1 Acidimicrobiales bacterium | reverse complement strand
GGTTACATTGGTTAGCTCTGACACGTTACCTTTAATTAAACCCAGTCCCGAGACAGACGGGCTCTCCTGAGAAGAATCAAATAATACTTGCATGCCAACACATATTCCAAGGTAGGGTCTTCCCGTCCGTATAAAATCTAACATTGGACCAATTAATCCTTTGTCGTCTAAGGCGTTCATCGTGGGACCAAAGGCACCAACTCCGGGTAGAATTATTCCATCGACATCTTTAAAGTCTTCTTCGAATCCTATAAGCTTTGAAGCGACTCCCAAGTAATCGAGAGATTTTTTTGCCGATGTCAGATTTCCGATACCATAATCAACTACGCCAATCATTCAACACCCATGGAGATCAACTTTTAAAGGACGCCTTTGGTAGACGGGATTTGGTTTCCGCTTTTTTCAATAGCCCGTTTTAAACATACAGCCACTCCCTTAAAGGTTGCTTCAAGTATGTGGTGAATATTTTTCCCGTATTTCAAATTTATGTGAAGTGTAATTTGACTTGAGGTGACGAAAGCTCTGAAAAACTCCTCGGCCAACTGTGGATCGAAACCCGGACTTCCCAAAAATTGTGTATCGGGATCAAAATTAATAAAATAACCGAGGTAAGGTCGCCCTGAAATATCCAAAGCGACATCAATTAACGCTTCATCCAGCGGCAACGATACCGACGCAAACCGGACTATGCCTGTCTTGTCGCCGATTGCGGTTTTTAAGGCTTCGCCCAGTAGGATTCCGGTATCTTCAACGGTGTGATGGGCATCAACTTCTAAGTCTCCTATCGCCTTGAGCTTGAGACAGGACGATGAGTGCTTTGCCAGCTGTGAAAGCATATGATCAAAAAAGGGCAGGCCGGTATCTATCGAAATTTCACCGGGGGTGAGTCCAAATTTTATTGAAATTTCCGTTTCTTTGGTCTTGCGTTCTAATGTAACCAAAGAGTTTTGAGATTGACTCACTTATTCAGCCTTTAGTAAATCTTGCTTTATCTATGTTTATAATACAAGTCTAATAGAGCAAAACCGGCTTAGAATTAGCTTTTAATCTTTAAAATAGATGAAGCCATAGGACTCATCCACAAAATCAATTCCGGAGTCGATAAGAGCTTGATCCCAATCGCCTTTAACTGCCGGATTGGTCTCAAATTATTATGCTTGATCTTTATAAATAACGATTACTGTGTGTTCGCACTCTTTTTTTTCTTCTTCAATTCAATATAACTAAAATTCCCGTCCTTCTTTTTTTACAAATTCGGTCAAATTGTAGCACGAGATATTGTAAACCTTACATATTTGAGAAATTTGGTAAGGAGTCGTCTTGCTCACCTCAGTTATGACATCAATACCGTAATTAATAGCAGTCGCAATGAGAAAAACATCTCCGGAGGATTTCATATTTGTAAAGTTCAGCAACTTAGGAGTTTAGTTTACGATTTTTTCTACAGTTTGCTGAATCTTTTTGTCATCTTTCGAAACTTTACATTGGTTAATCCAAGTTTTCAGGGGATCATCCTCAACTTCATCTTTTATTTCAGAAGATATAACTATTTCACCTGATTGAACCAAATTATCCATCTCTTACCAAAGTATCGTGAAAACACTACGAGAGTAAGTCTCACCCGACTTTTGGAAAAGAATCGAGCAAGTGTCAATTATATACCGGTAGAGTGGAGGTAGCAATTTGAACTATGCTTCGACTTTTTCATCTTTCATCCCTGTTTTCTGAGAAAGGTATCTAACGGTAATACTTCTCTTCAAGCGGATATGGTTACTGGTTTCTTTATTTATATATGCCTCGTCTCGTGACATCGGAGAGCATCCTGCTATCGGCCGGTTCGCTTAATTTAGTAACGGTAAGCAGCAAATTTTATTTGCCGTCATCTCCGTGAGCTTCCTCAAACTCCGCCGTCCACTCCGCAAGCTTACGTTGAAGCAGAGTCTTATCCGGAAGATATAGGCTGTATTCTGAAGCGTAAATATTGCTGTCCTGCGGTAGCGTCAACTCTACAATGTTATCATTCTTCTCTTGACAAAGCAGAATGCCAATCGACGGTTTTTCAAAGTCCTGTTTGATATAGCGGTCAACGTAATTAACATACATCTGCATTTGTCCCAAGTCCTGATGACGAAGTTCACCTGTCTTCAGGTCAATAAGAACATAACACTGCAAAAGTCTGTTATAAAAGACCAAGTCAACAAAAAATGATTTTTCGTCAAAAGCAAATCGTTTTTGACGTGACTCAAACAAGAAGCCTTTACCCAATTCAAGCAGGAACTTTTGTAAATTAGCAATTATCGCGGACTCCAAATCTGACTCCGAATAGGCGGGGTGTTGTTCCAAATCAAGGAATTCAAGAACAAGAGGATTCTTCAGCATATCACGAGGTTCTTCTATCGTCTGCCCCTCCAAAGCAAGGAACATAATTTCTTCTTTATCTCTTGACAAAGCAAGCCGCTCATATAAGCTACTGTCGACTTGCCGTTTTAAATGCCTAACAGACCATTGCTGGTTTGTCGCCTCAATTTCGTAAAATCGGCGGACATCTTCATTCTTAATTCTCATCAAAATGAGATAATGGGTCCAGCTTAACGTGAAATTAGCAGAAAGTGACTGTCGTAGCTCAGATTCGCCAATCAGTGATTGGCGAATTGACGGCGAATATACCTGATAAAATTGTCTGGCATTTTTAAGATTACCTACCGACCAACCCTTTCCACAACGTTCGGTTAAATATGCCGATAATGCATTAAGCAGTCTCTTACCATAAGTCGCACGGCTCGCTCCGGACTGTTCCTGCTCCACAATGAGCCGTCCGACCTCGTAATAGGTTACACACATCGCCACATTCACAGACCGCTCAACATGTGCCCGCGATTGTTCTACAACTTTCGCAATTCCATCAAAAAACTCCGTGACTGTTAAACTGGCAAGTCGATCATCGCCAATCATTGATGGGTTATGATCACTTTGAGGGTTAATTTTCCTATCCTTCATTAGCCAAGTTTCCTTATCATCCCTGAGCCATACGAAACTATTTTGCCGCCATATTCACACGTTGCTCCAACTACCGAAGTGTCCTGAGGGTGAACGCTGTAAGAGTGTAAAAAGTACATCCAAAATTCATCCCCCAAGTTCATTAAAAGTCTGTCGGATTCAAATCCGACATTTGGTATTACTTTATTCCACTGCATTTGCGGAAGTCTGGTTACATTGGTTAGCTCTGACACGTTACCTTTAATTAAACCCAGTCCCGAGACAGACGGGCTCTCCTGAGAAGAAT
>DAIDJA010000260.1:3048-3300 GCA_027451605.1 Acidimicrobiales bacterium | reverse complement strand
CATTATTTCGGGAGTCATAAATGAATAAGAACTAAATAATTTATGGGCATTTAACTGAATTTTAACTTCATCAACAAAATATTTCCATCCTGCATCGGAAAATGAATTTCCATGCTGGATTATAGCTGTTCCGTCGGGACGAAGGACTCGATTTAGTTCAATCAAATAATTATAAATATCCCAATGTTGAAGATGAACGAACACTGCATAACTAAAGGCAATATCAATTGACTCATCTTCTATGTTGCCAAG
>DAIDJA010000260.1:0-3038 GCA_027451605.1 Acidimicrobiales bacterium | reverse complement strand
TTCCATCCAATTTACAAAAACTCAATTTTGGCTCGTCGCCAAAACGCTTTTTAACTAGTCGCAACATTGAAGTTGATGTATCTGATGCAATAAGGGATTTGGTTCTTGGTAGTAAAACTTCAGTAAATCGACCGCCGCCTGAACCAATTTCTAATATTCTGCTCACATTATTTATATAGGGATCAATAATTGCTTGCTCTATATAGGAAACAAATTCTTCAGGTCTAATTCCTAACCCCTCTAAATCAGGCCTATTCCATTCTTCTCCTAAATGTCCTGCGCCGTTATATTTTTTTGCATATTTATCCCAACCAACCGAAACCGTAGGCATGAATCCGGGAATTTTTGCCCTATACTTCCGGAGTAGTATTAGCGAAGACTCTGGTATAAACTTTTTAAAGCGATCCTTTAAAGCTCTCATACTATTATTTTTAGACTTTCAAATCAAATTTTGCAGTTGCCGCGTAAGATCATACAATTTAGTCATTGATTTTTACTCAATTCTAACATTTCAAGATCTACCTACCTTTCAACATCCGCTAGGTCAATATTTTACTATATTAATGCAGACACATACAAATTGACTACTTCAGTACATTGAGACACCTATCGGCGGATCCTTACTTAACCATGAATACCAATCTAAGAAATAACATCTAGATGCCAAACCAGACTTCAATATAAATCTTCAGTATAGATGACGTAGCTTCATTAGGTGAAACATCATTAGAGCGATTACCGGCTAGTCGAAGTCGTCACTTGAAGGAATTAGTCGATTCTCACTTAGAATATTTTTGAGGCGATTAAAATAATAGTTCTACGAAGTAGACTTATAAGTCAGAATATTTTGAAAAATATAATCATGTAAGGGAGTGGAAATTAAATGAATATTGATCTCATAAACCTCGGACGATTACATGACTCAATTAAAGATGAATTGTTTCAGGCATTTTCAGAGACTTTAAAGAATGCCGATTTCGTAGGATCAAATGTAATATTGGAATTTGAAAATGAATTGGCAAAAATTCATAGTAGAAAATTTGCAATAACATGCGGCTCGGGGACTGACGCCTTAACTCTAAGTCTCATAGCCAGCGGCGTCACTAAAGGCGACGAGGTAATCCTACCAGCCAACACATTTGTTGCGACAGCTGAAGCAATTATACACGCAGGCGGAAAACCAGTCTTTGTCGATGTAAACGATGAAAATCTTTTGATTTCAGAAGAGCATGTGAAAGCTGCAATAACTGAAAAAACAAGGGCGATAATACCGGTTCACTTATTCGGAAATATGGTTTCATTTAATTTAATTAAAGAGTGGAAAGCCTTGGGATTAACGATAATTGAAGACGCCGCACAAGCACATCTTGGAAAATGGCACGACAAAAGTATTGGTGAAAATTCACTGTCTGCGTGTTTAAGCTTTTATCCGGCAAAGAATTTGGGAGCACTGGGAGATGGCGGGGCTGTATTAACTGATAACCTTGATTTTGCCCGAAAAATTCAACTGTTACGAGATCACGGGCGAAATTCATGGCATGGGCATGAATTGGTCGGGTTCTGTTCGCGACTGGATTCACTTCAAGCAAGATTTCTAAGTATAAAATTGCGCTACTTAGAGCAATGGACTGAAAAACGAAGAGAAATTGCCTCAATGTATCATTCGCGACTCAACGATATAGAAGATATTAAAAGTATCCACTGGGAAAGTGATGCTGTTTATCACTTATTCGTAGTTAGAGTAGATCCAGAAATCAGAAATCAGTTACGTGAGTTATTGGGATTAAGAGGAATCCAAACTGGTATTCATTATCCATTAACTATTCCTGAACAAGAGGCCTTCAGCCCTTGGAAGACAATATGTCCGATTGCCAAAAAGGCATCAAGAGAAATACTGTCGTTGCCTCTCGATCCGCTAATGACTCATGAAGAGGTTGACTATATATGCAATGTACTGATCGAATCTCTAAATGATCTAAAAGTTTAGTCATACATAATTACCCCAGTTACTAGATATTTAACTACAATTGTCCCAAAACTTGATCAAAAAATGATATTAAATGTTCGTTCAATTTTCAACATTTTACTAATCCAGTAATTAAAAGAAATGTTTTTAAATATATGTTAGAATCTTCAAAATAACCCGAATAGCTTTAATTGCCAGACTATCTATCGTAATAAGATACTCTTGGCTATTGTCCTTATTAAACTTTCATTTGACTGCCATGGTCTAACTTGTTTTAATAAAAGTTTTGATTGTGGCACTTCACTGAGTTCGTCCAGGGATACACGATTTATCTTGAGACTAAAATCCAACAACTTATTTAGGTAAGATAGAGAGGAATCGGGTAAATGATCTTTCGCAGAAATTTGTGCTGCTTTATTCTTCTGTCTTGCAAGACTACCACTTTCTGCAATATTAACGAGAACATCAGCCAATTCGTTGTAGTCCGTAAATACATAACTACCATCCCGAATCTCACTAGAATCACCTAAAAGTAGTTCGCTCCAAGGTTCATCAGACTTAAGGATTATAGGCGCGAGACCGAAAGAAGCTGCTTCCCACATGATAGTATCCGAACCGATCGGAAACGGATTTAAAAATGCATCTGCAATAGAATAAAAACGATTCAATAAATTTGTAGGTGGGCATAAAGTAAGTCTTCCTCCTAATTGAGAAGAAAGGATATCCCAAGTTTTGTCTGGCTTGGGACCTACTATTACAAGATGCCACTGGTGAGCTTTACCCAAGGCTTTGCCTACCCACTCTTTAAAATCCACTGCTTCATTGGTATCGAATTTATATGAGGACCCAGCGCTTAAGAGTATGTATTTGTCGTCCGCTATTCCAAATAATCTCCGCGCATCTACATCGTCAATCGACTCTGGCGGATCAATCGGGAGTGGAATCTTAAATTGACGATGCTGCGGATAACCTCTAGCAAAATTTGAAAACTTAACCCCAATTTCTCTAAATTCTACAACTATATCTGCAATAGAAAGTCCCAACCAAAAGAGATGGTCGGAATGATTCATAT
>DAIDJA010000259.1 GCA_027451605.1 Acidimicrobiales bacterium | reverse complement strand
GATTTCGATATTGTAATTCCTTCGCCCGGAATTCCCAAGGGCCATGAAATCATTCAAGCAGCCATTCAAGCCGATTTAGTAGTGTTAAGTGAGATTGAAGTCGGTTATTTGGCAACGTCTGTGCCAATAGTGGCAATTACGGGTACTAATGGCAAGACAACCGTTACTACCTTGGTTGACAGGGTGCTGAGTGAAGCAGGCCTAAGTTCGATAGCCTGCGGGAATATCGGCACTTCATTGATTGAATGCGTTGCCAAAGATGCCGCTAAAGATGTTTTCGTTGCCGAAGTGTCTTCTTTTCAGCTTAACTTTACGGAAAGTTTTAAACCAAAAGTAGCCGCATGGCTAAATTTTTCCGAAGATCATCTCGACTGGCACAGCGATCTCGCCGATTATGCTGACGCAAAATCAAAAATATTTAAAAATCAAACCAGAGGTGATTTTGCGGTTTTGAATATCGATGATCCCGTAATAACTGAGTCATTTAGAAAAGTTAACCGTGATAAGGGTACGAATATACCGGAAGTCGTTACATTTGGAATAAATCGAGGGAACTTTTATCTTCAAAACGGTGAAATTGTATGCTCTGATTTATTGGAGCCCAATAATGTCGTGAGCCTCATCTCTCTTGAATCACTTCAACGTCGCTCAAAGATCGATATCTTAAATTTTTTGGCAGTTTTGGCGATATGTTTGTCGTTGGGAGTGCAACCGGAAGCAGTCACTAAGGTTCTGTCGGACTTTAAAGGGCTTCCTCACCGGATTGAACTTTTTCTGACTAACGGAGGTATCTCCTGGATTAATGATTCTAAGGCAACTACGCCCGCTTCTGTTGTTGCGGCCTTAGAATCACTGCATAATGTGATATTAATATTAGGCGGTAAAGATAAAGGGCTTGACTTTTCACCCATTAAAGAGTTAGCCGACCATATAGAAGGTTTTGTATTTATAGGTGATCTCCAAAATAAATTAAATAAAACCTTTTCAGGCTGCGGTAAGCCGATAAAGCTAGCCGATTCAATGAAAGAGGCTGTAGTAGCTGCTTATGAACTGGCTGAATCTGGCGATACGGTTCTTCTTTCTCCCGGCGGAACGTCATTTGACTGGTACAAAGACTATAAACACAGAGGGGATGACTTTAAACTGCATGTTCAAAAATTAATATCGGAGCTCGGCCATGACTGAAAAGAATAGGTTTTATCCGAAAACTGGTTACGATCGTCCGCATACAAAATCAAACATCTTAAAAGATAACTTCATCGTGAAAATATTTAATTTTCAAAATATATTCGCCTCTATACGATTACAACGATACTTAAGTGAAAACACCCGGGATGAATATTTGGGTGTTGGAAAGGTTAATTATGCTGGTTGAAGACAGACCCGTCGGACAAAAGGAGCGAACTCAGCTTAGAAATGAAAAGGTGGGAATATCAAAACTTAATATAAAGTACAAGCGATCACAAAAGACCGGCGGTCAAGACCCCAATCCACTAAGGAAATATTCCCGGCATCAGGAAACTAGTCGTAGGAAGTTGAAAAGGAAGCCTAACGGATACAGGTCCTCCCTGCCGAAAAGCGATTCACAACCCGTCAAAAAATTTAGTATCTTTAAAGATCACAGCTACTTTGGGTCCGTCGGGGTAAAAAAAGTAACCAATGACAAAAGGAAAACGGCACCCGGAGGGAAGCTCATACCCAAGACTCCCACAAATAGCAGAGTTGCTTCGCGGGCCAAGAGGTCCGAAGCGGATTCAATCCAAGGTAAAGCTCACTCCCCAAGACTAAATTTGGGGACTTCACTTGCCCGTCGGGATGCCGGCAGACCTATGGGAAAAGTTGACAAAAGTAAATACGACATCGGAATCTCATTTTTCCTTGAACCATTCAAAAAATCGGTAAGAAACTTTAAAAATACAAAGGCTGGCTCCCCACAAAAACATTCTTCGGCTAACAGGCAAAGAGTTTTACAAACTTCGTTACGGGATTCCAAGAAGAAGATTTCAATTAAGGGATCTTCGGCAAGTTCGGTTTCAAAACCTGCCGGTAGACTTGCCGCTACACCCAAAAAATCACCCGCCAAGAAGGGTTTAGTTAAGGGGCTGTTGGAGTTCTATGGCATAGGAGGCGTGTCTAAGCCCGAAACAAGTTCGGTAACCAAGAAACCGGTCTTGAAAAAATCCCGTCGTGTCGCCAAAAAAGATATTCAGAGTAGGCCTCGTCTCGGAGTCTCGCTCCAGGCCCAGCTGACATTATTGGTTGGCATTCTTACGATATTTGGTCTGGCCATGGTACTTTCAGCTTCAGAAGTTAGCGCTTTGGTTGCCTCACATTCTCCATGGGCGCTGTTCATTAAGCAATTTACGTATATTTTTATGGGTTGGTTTGCCTTGGCATTTTGCGCCCTTCGAGTAAAAATTTCAACAGTAAAAAAATTAACCCCGGCAATTTTTTTCGTTTCTGTGGTCGCTCTTTTAGTGATTATGGCACCGGGAATTGGTTCCTCCCAATACGGTTCGTCACGATGGATAAATTTCGGGGTGTTCACTTTCCAGCCTTCCGAGTTGGCAAAACTTGCGACCGTTTTGATAGGAGCTTATATATTGGATGCCAGAGCCAAATATATAAATGACTTTACGAATTCAACCAGGCCTTTTCTAATTTGTACCGCAATTCTCGCCGGTCTGGTAGTGGCACAACCCGATTTGGGAACGACAATCGTTATTGCGAGTATATTTTTTACCATATTATTTGTTGCCAAAGTTGACCTAAAGGTAATATCCAAACTGGCCGCGGGGGCTGCGACCTTCGGTACGCTATATGCCTTAAGTGCAACTTATAGGAGGAATCGGCTATTATCGTTTATAAATCCGATGAGCCAAGTCAAGGGTCCGGGATATCAGGTGGTTCAGTCTCTGATAGGACTTCATGCAGGGCATATATTTGGCACAGGCCTGGGAAGCTCATCCATTAAATGGGGATTTTTACCAAACGACTATACCGACTTTATATTCTCGATTATCGGCCAAGAGTTGGGTCTAATCGGATCACTTGTGGTATTAGGTCTGTTTGCCTACCTTTCGTTTCTGGGGATTAAGGTGGCCAAAAATGCCAGAGACAACTATCAAATGTTGCTGGCTTCGGGCATAACGGCCTGGTTAAGCTTTCAGGCCTTTATTAATATTGGAGCGGCGACAGGAGGGCTGCCTGTAACAGGAATACCGTTGCCTTTTGTATCATACGGGGGTACACAGATCATAATTTCTATGGCGGCAGTCGGTATAATGGTCAATATCGCCAGACAGTCAAA
>DAIDJA010000258.1 GCA_027451605.1 Acidimicrobiales bacterium | reverse complement strand
CACTCGGGAGGTTCTCAATTCTTTATAGTTGATTCACAAAACGGAGCCCAAGTACTCGACAGCGATATAGCTTCACCTAATGCGGAAGACTATACGATATTCGGAAACGTGGTTACAAATAACAGTCCCAACGAAGGAATGAACGTAGTTACGGCAATTAATGCTCTGGGAACCCAAAGCGGAACCCCTACTCAAAAAATTGAACTTTATAAAGTTACGATAACTTCTTCGTAGAATTTTAGGTTTAGATTAGCTTGATTCCAGCTATAAATCGCATAGAGTTATCACAGTAAGTTATTGCGGAGTTAGGTTTCGGTGATATTCGCTGAAACGATATGCATTCGATACAATTTTAGTTCTGAGCTGCAAATTCCCTAATTTCCGGAACATGGACTTTTAATTTAGATCCGATAAATCCAGCTGTTCGTGGTTTAGATATAAATGTGAGTTACCTGCACCCATCGAGATCCACGTGCCGTCAGTATTTCTGATTAATGCAGTTTTTTCTTCGAGTCCGACTATAAGAGTATTTTTTGGTGCGAACTTAAGTGATCTGCTGTTTCTCTCTTTGAACGACGAATCAAAATGGGGGATAACACTTAGGTTCTTAATGAGTTTTAACCCAACGGTGTAGGCTCCGCCTCTCGGATCAATCATGGGGTCACCGATGACCATTGCACCGGCGGAGGATCCTGCCAACGGTGTTCCTGACTGCCATTTGTTAACTATTGCATCTAGTGCGGGAGTATCTTTTAGTACTCCTTTAAGATGCAATGGGGATCCCCCTGGGATGTACAGAAATTCCGCCTTATTTATCTGATCTATTAGGTTCGGATTACTGGCATCGTCTCTTTTTAATATCATAATGTTATTGACTTCTACGCCAAACTGTGAAAAATATTTAGCTGCGTTTTCAACAGCTTTATTCGGATTTTCAAATGCCGCAGCGGTAGGTATCAGCGATATTGTTTTTGATTTCGTTTTTTCCAAGAGGTATTGGTCAAAACTGCAACCGCCGGTAAATTCAGCACCGCCTATAAGCGCCAGTGTGCCCGATTCGGGCGGTATCTGCTTAAATCCCAATAAAGTTAGGTCGATAATATCAGTCATAGAATTAAGAATAGTTGAAATAGCTCTCTTCCAAATAAAAATAGATGAAATTTGGATTTTAGTTCCGTCAAGGACAATTTTAGTAATTAAATTCAGATAGGTTAAGATTGATAAGAGGCATGTTCTCATGTAACTTATTATTACCGTACAGACCTATAACACTTGCCGTACAACGTGATATAAATCTGTAAGGATGTAGTAATTAACAATCCTTATTTAATAAAACGGAGGGATGCGAGAGTGGACGAATCGGACGGTCTCGAAAACCGTTGTAGTGCAAGCTACCGTGGGTTCGAATCCCACTCCCTCCGCCAAATGTAAGTGGGTGGTTCGCCAGTCCTCTATGAAGGACTGGCGAATATTTTACAAGATGAACTTTATCCGGGTCATTCAACTAATAGCGGATAAAAAGTAAGACTAATTTGGAAATGCACATTTCCAACATTTAAGTAGTGCTCAGATAATTTCAATTATTCATCTGGTAGAATACATCGTGACTGCCTATAACGATAAATAAAACTTGACCCGGATTTAATGCCATGAAAGAAGAAGATATTGTAAGTTTTAAATTTATTAAAATCACCGTAAGTGACAAAATGCAGGAGAATTACGTATATGAATTAAAAGAGCCCGAGGGCAATAATTTCTCGCCGGCTTTTAAGCCCGAATTAACTCCACAACAGATGCTCGAACTTGGAGTATTTGGAGGTAAATATATGACTGACTGTCGTAGAGAGTTCCCTTCGGAATGGTTTTTAAATGCAAGACTTTGCTCAACTAAGCATGACCCCAAAATTAATTTTTTTGGAGTAAATGCAAGCCAGTCGTTGTCAACTTGGCAACGGAAAGGATGGATACATCAGGACGATCCAAGAGGATGGTTTCAATGGTATTGCCGATATTACATGGGGCGAAGACACGAAGATGACAAAAGACAAATTGGTAGATGGAAAGCTATCAGAAGGCATGTTATTCAGGTCCAAAAAAATTGTTTTCCCGAAGATTGGGAGTGCAGAAAAAAACAGAGGCAAGCATTGTTGCATTGGGCATACGACAGCCGGTTTATCTAAAGTCTTTGCATAGATAATTCTATATCTTTAATCCGAATGCATGAGCGACAACCGGGTAAAATCCGAATAATTTGTTTATATCGATTTCACATTCTAAGTGAAAGCAACTGTTAGTTGGTGTGACCAAATAAGAATATTTATATAATCTATCCGAGTTTACCGGTTACAAATTTTTCAGTGATCTCATTTTGTGGATCTTCAAGCACCTGGGCTGCTCTACCATATTCCATTAACTTTCCATCCCAAAAAAATGCCGCAAAGTCCGCAATTCTGCGTGCCTGGGCAAGATTATGAGTGACAATAATAACAGTAATTTCTTTTGCCATATCAACCACTAAATTTTCAACAGCTTGAGTTGTCTGCGGATCCAATGAAGACGTGGGTTCATCCAGAAGCAATACTTCGGGCCCTATCGCCAATGCTCTGGCAAGACACAGCAACTGTTGCTGGCCGCCTGATAGCTTGAACGGTGAATCATTAAGCCTATTTGATACTGCTTTATAAAGGCCAACCTGGGTAAGGAATTTTTCTACCAAAAATCCGGTCTGTTTCTTATTTGCAAGTTTGTGGGTTTTGATTCCAATTGCGACGTTGTTGGCAATTGACATTGGAAAGGGATTCGGCCGCTGAAATACCATTCCTACTTTACGGCGAAGAGATATAAGATCAATATCGGGGTCAAATATTTCTTCATTATCAAGCAATACCTGACCATTGTGCCAGTAATCCTTAATTGAATCGTTCATTCTATTGAGAGTTCTTAAAAAGGTGGATTTTCCCGAACCCGAAGGACCGACGAGAGCGGTAATAGTATTGTTTGCAAAATTTAGGTTTACCCTGTTTAAGATTTCGTGTTTGCCGTATCCGACACTTAGATCTTTAGTCTGAAGTACCATTTTTTGCAGAGATTGGAACATTAAAAAAATGAAGAATTGGTTTCAGAAAAAAAGGCACCTAAAAAAGAAAAACCATCAAAAGAAAAGAAAAGAAAAAAAGGAAGAAAAAACAAAAAAGGAAGAAGAAAAAAAGAGAGAGAGAGGGAAATCGAAGCAGCAAGGAGAAAGTAGAAGATGAACAAGCATTCGATGGGGTTTGTATTTGTGATATATATAATTTTGATTAGTCAGCATGTTGC
>DAIDJA010000257.1 GCA_027451605.1 Acidimicrobiales bacterium | reverse complement strand
CGCTTCAGATTTCTTTCTATATACAAAGCCGATCCGAACATTATCGCAAAACCGACAAATGAAAGGGGTATTGATCTGGAAAGCATAAATATAAGGTCTGCCAACCCCACGAGAACGCCTAAGACACCTAGCAACGTAGATTTTCCGGCATACTTGTATACCGAACTAGAAGTGACTTTGTCCACAAGTTCGCGATCCTGAGCATAAAGCCTCTGCTCCATCTCATGCAATATTCTCTGTTCTTCTTCGGATAATGGCATCTTTGTTTAATTATAATCAGTTTTCAATTATATTTTGTTCTATTCTGACTATCTATAATTTTATCGTCACTAATACTATTTTATTTAAGTTGAAACTATAATATTCGAAAATTTATAAGCTTTGTGGGACAAAAGAGGTATTTCTCGGGCAATATAAATCCTGGGCAGTATAATTCGTAACTTGTGAAAGATTTTCAATTACAAATTCACAGTTTTGTATATTTATTAACATCCCAAATAACCTCTAAATTAAGTCCGTCAATTTTATCTTAATGCGACTCTTACTGTCAGTCAATACCATAAGGGGGAATTTCATATTGTTTTACCGAAATCCGGATCCATTTCTTTATATCATGCTAACGTGGGAACAAGAAAGACAAGTTAACTAAGATTACGGACAAATCTAAAGTTTTTTCCCCTCAAATACCTTTATGCTGTTTGAAATTATTTGATATCGACTCATTAGCAAGGCTAATTTGCGTCTCAACTCATCAGGTTTTAGCCCCATTGTGAGTCACCTCGTTTTTTGGTGACAAGTTTGCCATCTTTTATAAGACTGGCAGAACCAATTGAGTCAGGTCCGAATTTGCTCTTAACGTTAAATAAGAGCTGGGTAATCGGGCTCTTCTCCGTATTCTCAAATAAATTCTGTTGACTATATTCTAAAGATTCGCTTAGTCCCGTCAGTCCCAATCCAAGCAGTCTAACGGGTAACTTCATCGTGCCATCTTGAGTTACAAATTCTCTGAATTGATCGGTTACTATATTTTTTGCAGTATCGAGCACCTTAAAGAAATCATCAGTGGGATAGGAGAGGGTATGAGAACGTGTATAAATTTTGAAATTATTGTCCTTTATCTTTACCGTAACGGTCCTGGTGGACAAGTTATTAGTCTTCAGACGAAACATTAAATTATCTACCAGCTTAGGAATCTCATTTAAAATAGCATCGCATTCGGTTATGTCTTTTTCATAAGTAGTTTCAACCGAAATTGACTTTGCGCTACTTTCGGATTCAACACTCCTGTCATCTCTTGCATTTCTGATATTTTCGAGCCACTGGGCACCCGCTGTCTTCATTAATGATTCTATAAATTCCGGGGTCACCTTATCTAAGTCACTGACTTTAACAATACCGTATGACTTTAACTTAGCAACTGTCTTGGGTCCTATTCCCCAGATCTC
Source organism: Acidimicrobiales bacterium (assembly GCA_027451605.1). Taxonomy (GTDB): domain Bacteria; phylum Actinomycetota; class Acidimicrobiia; order Acidimicrobiales; family JABEUL01; genus JAJZNL01. The sequence continues at coordinate 1,870 of DAIDJA010000257.1, read as the reverse complement.
TTTTAGATCAAGATCTGACATGAACCCAATTTCGGTTCCCGGCAAAACTTCATATATTCTCCTTGCGGCACCTACGGCTGTATTTGGCGACGAAATTGTCGGCTTGGCTTTTTTAGACGCAATTTTTGCGACTAACTTTGAACTTCCTATCCCGACACAACAATCGAGGTCAAGTCGGGTTTTAACCTCCCTAATTAAAGCTTTAGCAATTTCAGAATTGGTACCGAAAATTTTGTGTCCATGTGTGACATCAATAAAAGCTTCGTCCAAAGATACAAATTCCACATAAGGGCTGAATGAATTTAGAATCTCCGAAAGTTCCCTGCTGATTTCGCTGTACCGGGAATACCTGCCCGGGAGAAATATCGCTTGCGGACATAATTTTTTTGCCATTAAGCTGGACATCCCCGACCTTACCCCGAACGACCTAGCTTCATAAGTACAAGCAGCTACAACTCCACGATTTGACATGCCACCAACTATTACCGGTTTGCCTTTTAATTCGGGATTATCTTTTACCTCAACTGAAGCAAAAAATGCATCCATATCTACATGCAGTATATCCATTTTCAGTATTCATAACTGTTGAGTTCAATTTTACGAAAACTTTCCCCATACTCAATCCCGGCGGACTTCCCATCTCGCCCTGCTATATCATAAATAATTTCTGATATGTAATCGCTGTCCTGTTTAACTCTTGATTCATAAGCTAAAACAGCCTTAATCTTTTGGTCAATTCCCTCAGATACATCAACTACGGTATCAGGTTCAAGGGACCCGCTCAATAATACCGTTGGGACCTGATGTGGCTGACCGGCATCTTTGTGATAAAAAGGCATTGCGGCCTCCGGTGAAATACAGTCCATCGCCAAGAAGCCCGTTGTTCTGTGATCTCGGTGATTATAGTAGTTCCCCGAAAAAAAGACAGCCGTGGGATCCGGGCAAATAACCATATCGGGCCGAAATGTCCGGATGTCTTTTACTATCTTAAACCTAATGTCTTCACTTTCGGTAATCTCTCCATCGGGTATCGAGTAACTCTCTATGGAGTCGATTCCTAAGTGTAAAGCCGCATTTCTGGCTTCTGCCATCCTGATCCCGGCAACTCTTGACGGTGCCAAACTCAAATCAAAGCTGCCTTTATCGCCACTCGTCAGACAAACCAGCCGAACTGTTGCTCCCCCTTTGGCAAAGGTAGCCAAAGTACCTCCGCATGCCATTTCAGCATCATCGGGATGAGCAAAAATAGCTAGCAAATTTTTAGGGATATTTTTAAGAATTTCAATCATTTAGTAATTACCAGATAATACAGTCAGAGATTAGACAGCTCTTTGTTGAAATCCTCCAAATCGTTAAACCCCTTATAAACACTTGCGAACCGAACGTAAGACACATTATCCAGTTCTTTTAATTTAGACAAAACTAATTCACCGATTTGCTTTGTCTGAGCAATGAAACCTTCGGCAAAGACTTTTTCTTCAATCTCTTCCACAATTTTGCGGACCATTATATCGTCAATTGGACGATTCTTACAGGCAGCCGAAATTCCGGCGATCATCTTGTCCTCGTTAAAGAGTTCTTTTCCACCCGATCGTTTTACCACCTGATATTGCGGCTGTAGATACTCATAAGTTGTATATCTGAAATGACATTTTAAACATTCACGTCGCCGTCTGATACCCGAACCATTCTTAATGGATCTGGAATCAATAACCTTGTCTTCGTCTTCATTGCATGTCGGACACCGCATATAACTGATATTCTAATACAACGCTACCTACAGTATTCTGGCAATTTCCAATTAGTTTTAGTCGATCGCAATTTAGATTAAGGACAGTTGCTCGATAAGCATGTTAATTTTCTTTGGATT
>DAIDJA010000256.1 GCA_027451605.1 Acidimicrobiales bacterium | reverse complement strand
ATAACAATTGCATAGAGTAAAGTGCTGAGTTGCCCGATAGGAAAAGTGTCGGAATACCGATCACGAAGTCATAGACGGGCTGGTAACTGCCGACATATGACGAAGAATAGCCATTGTAGCTTGCCCCAAGCCAAGACTCATGACACAACGCCTGATCCGGGAATCCCAATTCACAGAGCAGCATCTTATATGACGGAGATATTCCTTCGTAATAATTCGGCAGCTTATAAAAATACACCGGAACTCCGCCCGCAGAATATCCAACAGCATTGGTCCTAAAGCCCTTGAGCTGAAGTCTGGCGGCGGCGGCTGCTTTAATCGTTTGTGCCTGTTCGTCGGCACCGGAATTTAAGGGATTTGCCAAGACCATTGAGATACATACCAAGTACAGACCGACAAAAATAAGTATAAATTTGGAACTAAATTTCAATCTACTTGAATTACTTTGACTTTTAAGCTTGGCTCATCTTCTTTGACCATACGTTTTGTGACCGGAACCTTTTGCTTTCAAGATCTTTTGTGACTTATAATCTGCGGGTAAGCATATTCAATAATAGTTTCTAATTTCTAGACGGATACTATTATTATCACGCTTCACGCTTTGATAGATGAACATTTACATACTTTATCCGGAATTATCGGTTAAATTTAGCGATTTTGACTCATGGTTTTAATTCCGCATAAGATCGTTTAATAAATCGTATAACTAATTTTACCTTTTCTAAGATCCAATCAAGATCTAAAAAGTTTACAATTTCATTGATTTCAGCTAGTGACAGACCAACGAAGAGATGGGAGTGTTTAGCTTATTCACGTAAACAGAAAACGCACCAAATTTACGGGTTAGGCAAAAGTCTTTTGATAGCACAATCATTGAATCGGGTGGTCCGTACAAAACAGACTCATTCGGCTCGCTCCAATTCTTATACTTTGAATCAAGGATAGCAAAGTTTGCGGATTTTAAGTCATTTGCCATATGCTGTGCATGATGAAGGGCGATATCAGGGTAAAGAATTATGAAATAGGTCGCCGGCTTTAACTGAGGAAGGAGATAATATAATTCAACGTCATTTTCCGGGGTTCTCGAAAGATTAGACGGCCCCACGAAAAGTGATTGATTCGGCTTGGAAATAGAATCAACATAATAAAGCATAGACTGAATCTGCCCCGCGGAAACTTTGTCGCCATAAATAAACTTATGTCCGTAATTTGAAACGTAATATGGCGGTTGACTTACGAGACCGACTTCGGTGTCGAGTTCATAAGCCCACTGTGCAACATAAAAATTCGGTACTACCCAAACGACCAGAAAAATGAATGCCGCTGACACCGATATAACTGATACTTTCAGTTTGCCGCTAAATGGCATAAATTCACCCAAAGCCAATATAGATACGACTGACATCACAAGCACCATGGACATAATGTGAAAGATATCAGCTCGCTGAAAAGACGATGGTGCAATTCCAATCGAAAATAGATAAAGTGAAAGCAAGATTAGCGGTTTGTTGCCCTTTTGACGTGACTTGAAAAGTTTTATAAGAATTACGGCAATAAACAAATACGATGCGATTAATAGATAAAACCATATATTTAGCTGAATCGGACCGCTGAGACCTGGGGTAAACCACGGGGCTCTATTTAGATTTGTAGTTAATCGGTCATACCAACCTGCAAAATAAGTAGTCGGCGGAGGCACCGGCAAAGTGTTACCGGGCAACTCACGCTGCGGATTAATAAATAATTGATAAAACGTTGCGCTCAGGCCTGCCATTACGGTCTGATATATATATCCTATCGGACCTACGAGCAGGCCAATTATCATCTTTATACGCCTTTTTGATTTCAATTTAAATAGAAATATAATTACCAGAGGTGCGAGCCCTATAGCAAAATCAAATCTAGTTAATACCGCTGCAGATACTAAAAGCCCGCCTATCAAAGGAGCTCGACAATTCCCGTCTTTATTAAAAGAGAAACAATAAATTGCGAAAAAGGAGAAGCATAATGCAAATCTCCAAGGCCAAGCATAATTACCGCCGGATACATATAGTGCGCTCTGACCAATGGTGCAAACGGCTGCAGCAATTGTGGCAAGGGTTAGTGAATATATTTTCCCCAAAAGCCACACGGCAATAACGGTTGCAAAAGAAAATAAGAGCGAGACCACCCGTTCTGTTAGTAGGCTGCTTCCGAACACTTTAAAGGCAATTGCCACTATCCATAGACCTGCCGGACCGTACATATAATTAAAATCTCTGTAAGCAATCCATCCGCGGGCAACAAGATCCGCCTCTGTCACCACAAGACCCTCTTCAAGAACTGCTCCTGAGTGATATGCGCCGGCCACTGCCGTCAACATAAAAAGTATTATCGTGAAACTAAGACTTAAAACTATTAGTTTTTGATTCTTGTTCGCTAAAATCAACGGCCTTTAGCCCCTCTCACAATTAATGTTCAATATCTGACACCTTGGCTCAATCCAATGCAATTTCATCTGAAAATAATCCCTATGCCTTAAAGAAATTACATATTATAATGCAACGGCTTTATATTTACACAAGTACATGGATCACCGAACACATTACAGTTGATTTAGCTCGTAGATACCAATTACGACTTTAAATATTTTATACCGGTTAAGATACCCGATAGGGCCTTAATGATCAAACTTTTTAATCACTGCTTCAAATAACTTTCACTATTAAAAGCGTTAAATCGCTACCCAAATCAAGCTAACTAGATATTATTTAGTACACAGCTTCCGGCGAAACAACCCGTGAGGTACAAGTCGAAAATGTGACACAGCAGTCATCGATACTTTTTTCAACGATACATTTTGCGATACACAAAATAGGACTACGCTGCATCGTTAAAGTTACATACACAGGCGTCATACAGCTAATAGTTCGTAGGACAATGCATCAATAACGACATTGCCTTGGAATCGATATATTTAACGTCTTTACGCATTTAGATGGCAACAAATCGAATACGATACTTTTTGGTGACAATATAAAAAACCGGCTTTGGCTTAGTTCGATTTAAGTTCACCCGTCGATAGGGCCGATATCCTTCTTTCTTTTTGACAATAACCTGCATATTGACCACTTTGTTACCAAGAATAATGCCTCCATGGGAATAAATGGAGACATTTTTGAGTCCCCCCTTTCCCTGTCAACGAATACGATTGGTACCTCAAACATCTTGCCGCCGATCTGATTCGTTCGATATGCCATTTCTATTTGAAAACCATAGCCGTTAGCTTTTACTCGACTAAGATCAATTTGTTTTAATATTCTCGCCGAATAAGCCC
>DAIDJA010000255.1 GCA_027451605.1 Acidimicrobiales bacterium | reverse complement strand
GGGTTCAAATGAACAATATAGGGAACCGTCAAATGCCAATTTGGGAGCTTTAAATTTACTGTTGGCGGCAACCGGTAAAAGTAGCTCCGTGGCCAATTCAAGATTGTATGCGATTTATCCAAACGGGAATGACCATACCGCATCGCCCGTTTCGACATCTTCAAACTCGCAAAACGGATCTATTTCGGATCCGTTTCTCCCGGGTTGGCCGGTTAAAATTACGGACATTGAACCTTCGGTACTTCCCGACATCGGAGACGGTATTTCTAACAGCCCTGCGGTTTTAAGCTTCAACGGAAATATCGACATAGCCGTTAGTGCCGATGCCGGACCGCTCTATTTAATTAATTCGCAGGGGGGATCCCAACTTGGTACTACGGGCGGACTCTATAATGTATTCATGTCATATCCTCCAGGAGAAAACGCCTCAGATAAGAGTTTGCTGTCTGCCAGTATTCCCGCCTTGGGTTCACCGAGTTTTTCGATCATGAACAATTCCTTGGTTGTGGCAGATACGGCCCTAAGCGCGGGTAAAGCCCTGGATCTCGCAGCACCGGCGGACCAAATACCTCACGAAAGTCAGCTGGATGTTTGGTCAGTTACTACAGGTCAATTCTTGCCGGGGTTCCCGGTGCAGATGGATGATTACCAATTTTTTGAACAGCCGGTATTTACGGGTATTCGATCAAAAAACTCTTACAATACATATGTATTTTCAGCGAGCGCTTATGGAGATCTGAGGGGATTCAACTACGACGGTAAATCACCTAAGTCATTTCCAAAGTTCACGGGAGGTTGGGTTACCGGATCGCCTTCAATCGGTTCATTTAACTCCGATGCCGATCCTAATTTGATTGCAGTTGGGAATCGAGAAGGGGAGATAATGGTTTGGAATATGGATCAAAAGACTTGTTTGGTAATGGGTAATGCCGGACAGGGAAGAGCAGATTTAGCCAATACCAATAGTTTCAAACTTGGTTCAACTGGCTCTGCTTCATTTCAGAATGAGCAGATTTCATGTCCCGGGCAATAAGAGCCTTACGATTTAGGAATAAATATCGGTAATTCTATAATTATTCTCGCGCCACCGGATATTGAGGAGTCAATTGAAACTTTTCCTTTGTGTCCCGAAACTATCTTCGCAACTAAGGCAAGACCGAGCCCCGTACCTTTTTCAAGTCCGCGTGAACCAGATCTGACACCCCTGTTGAACCGTTCAAAGACTTGATTTCGATGAGCTCTGTCGATCCCGGGACCGTCATCGTCAAAGTATATTATGACCGTGTCAACCAGTTTGGATATGGTCACTGATTTTAATCCATCCGCGTAGGTTTGAGCATTGTATACGATATTTGCTACGACTCTTTCGAAGCGTTTTTTATCGGCGTTAACCAATATGTGCGAATACAGATCGTTGCAAGTTACTTCGATTTCACAACCCGCGGCCTTTAAGGACTCTTGGATAAGCTTAAATATTGATACAGGCTGTAGATCAGACTCTGTCAATTGAGAGTCCACTCTGAATATTTCAAGCAGATCTATAACCAGCTTCGACAATCGTTCAATCTCGGCGTTTAACATTTTTACTGCCTTTTGGGCGTTAGGATTCATCTCATCTGCGTGATTCATTAACACTCCGGATGTAGCTGCAAGCGTATGTAACGGTGATCGCAATTCATGGCTAACGTCTGCGGCAAATCTTTGTTCTTCGTCAAGTTTTTCTTTGAGCAATGTGGAGACTTGATTGAGCTGCCTGGCGATTTCATCGAGTTCGTCGCCGGTTTTTGCCTCTAAGACTTCGGTATCTGTCCCTTGAGATATCCTTGCGGCAGTCACTGTTATTTTTCCGAGGCGTTTTTGAAATCTATTGAAATAGAATTGAAAGACTAACAGTCCCAAAAAAGTAAAAAAAATTGAAAATGCTACGAGCAGAAGAGCGAGAATGTTTAAGGCCTCGTGAAGAGTGTTGAATGAATTTAACTGGATAATGTAGTCTGTGACTTGGTTGCCGTAAACGTTTGTTTTGAAGGTCTCTTTGGAAACTACATAGTAGCTGCCATTGATATTCACAAAGTAATTAAGCCTCTGTTGGGCAGAATATTGGCTTATTGAGTCCGCCAAATCCTGATGGGGCAAGTTACCCTTAATGTAAAGCAGCCCATTGTCGTAAAGCGCTAATCCGGAATTATTTAATAGCTTGATCGAGCTAAAAATCTGGCTTACGGAATTATTGTTTGTTTTTACGTTATTTAAAAGTGCGATATCGGTTTGTACCGCATTCATTGAAAATGTTTCGCTGTCAGATATGAGTATCCCTTGGGTGGCTTCGAACACTAAAATTGAAAGAATTGCACATGTAACAAGCAATATTGCGCTAAAAGCCATCGAAAACTTAGACTTTAAGGTGAGTCTTTTAAAATAGGTCTGAAAAGGTATACCATCCATCGGATAACTACAGTTATTCTAACCTAAATTTTGAAAATAATTTTGGATCCGGTCCTTCAAGGGGGCATAGATTTTAGGAGGGAATAAATTTATATCCCAGTCCTCGTGAAGTAGAGATATATTTAGGTACCGAAGTGTCTTCTTCGATCTTGGCCCTTAACCTTCTTATATGAGTGTCCACAAGTCTTGTATCACCGAACCAGTCGTAGCCCCAAATCTTTTCCAGGAGGTCTTCCCGCGAAATAATCTTATTCGGGTTTTGGGCCATTAACGTCAGGATTTTAAACTCTGTTTTTGTTAAATAAATCTCTTTTTCATTCAGATACACCAAACCCTGACTCACTTGAATCTTAAGGGCACCAAAGTTTAATTCATCCTGTTCTTCTATTACCGGTTTTGCTCGGCGCAGGTGGGCCTTCATTCTGGCCGTGAGCTCTTTGGGGGCAAATGGCTTGGTAATATAATCATCGGCTCCGGCTTCAAGCCCGGCTACAACATCGTGGGTGTCACTTCTGGCTGATACCATGAGAATCGGTGAGTTACTTTTTTGCCGTATCAATTTGGCACATTCAAAACCGGTCATTTTTGGCAGCATTAGATCCAATATGAAAATATCCGGTTTGTGAGCTTCAAGGGCAGAGATGAGGGCCTCTCCCGATTCGAATGTAGTTACTTCAAACCCATCGTCTTCCAAAACCAGTTTGAGAGAATCTCTTATTCTTTCGTCATCGTCGATTACAAATACTGAGTTCATTTTAATTTTTTGATATTTATATGTTTGATGCTCAAAAACCGACATCAATTTGTCACTATTAACACCTTTATACAAATCAATTTTAGTTAACCGAAGCGGTATTTACTTGAAAATGGGTCATTAATTGAAGTCATAC
>DAIDJA010000254.1 GCA_027451605.1 Acidimicrobiales bacterium | reverse complement strand
CATTTTCGCACTTGTCTTTAGCGTTCGAGCAATTAAGGGCGTAAATGGTGAGATCACAATCACGGTCAAGAGTGCAATGGCAACAGCATAATTTGGAATTACACTATATATAGCCGCAAGTAATGCACCAAACACTACATAGAGTGGATGAATTAGGTTAGTTAATGACGACATTTTACCTCCGGAATCGGATCATAACCAAACCCGCCGATTGGATTACATCTCAAAACCCTATAAAAAGTTAAATAAAATGCTTTAAAAAAACCAAACTCTTCAAAGGCGTCTCTGCTGTATTGAGAACAGCTGGGTGAAAACCTACACGGAGACGGACGTGAAAATGTTGCTGATTGGTAAAAATTGATCACCTTTATAGCAATTTTGTTAATTTTTTTTATCTTTTTAGATGGTTTTCCGTTCATATTTCTAACCTTTAGGTCAGTTTTCACAATGGTTGTTCTTAAGATCTACTTCTTTAGACTTTTTTGTCGAAATACCTTTTTGCACTTTTTCTCATTGTATTTATTAGTTCTGTTTTCAACTCTATAAAGTTAAGTAGGGTCAAATCGTTGTACGGAATTATTAGGTAACTACCAATAGCTAATCTATCCATTTCGGTTAAAATCGCTGCCTTAATCCTGCGTTTCACCCTGTTGCGAACGACTGCCATCCCAATTTTTTTGGTTACCACGAACGATACCCTTAAATCTTCGGAGGCGATAAATACAACCGAAAAGTTACCGGTCTTGCTGCGGCTTCCGGAATTCTTTAAATCATTAAAGGATTTCCGGCCCTTTACGGGATGCAGTTTCACGCGCTAAGTTTAGCTCTACCCTTTCGCCTGCGAGCTTTTATAATAGCCTGTCCGGCCCTGTCAGCCATCCGATGCCTAAAGCCATGCTTCTTGGATCTTTTTCTGTTATTGGGTTGAAAAGTTCTTTTCACAAAACACCTTCCTGTTGGGTTTATTTAAACGCCTTGGGTATTGGCATATCTTGGGTATAAACACAAATAGTAGGGTTATCCTACCTAGATTTTGTAGCTAAATAACTTTCAATCAATTAGATTAAAAATGTTTTATACTCCACATCTATCCTAAACTAATTTTTTCACTAAAAATTCAATTTTATTAGGATGTTAGAATTATGCAATACTTAAATTATAGGCAATTTATAGAAACGCCGTTGAAGAAATGTGTTTATAAAACTTTTTAAGGTTAAATAAAGGTTATTTACCTGTGAATAACCATGTGAAAAAATAGTTAATTAATTACGTTTATGCTGATAGATGACAAATTTAGTCTGTGGAAAACTTGTTCTGACGATATAAAATCGCAGGTATCTGATGCTACCTGGAACATGTGGTTAGCAAATGCGGACTTAGAGGACGTTTCCGGTGATATGATAACCATTTCAGTTCCCAGCAAAATTAATCTTGAAAGGGTAGAAAAGGTATATAAAGGTATAATAGAAGAATCTTTTTTAAAAGTTCTAAATCACCCCGTTACGCTAAAAGTTAAGCTCCGCTCAATAGAACAAACTTCTATTCAATTAAACTTGGTTGAAAAAGACTTCATTGAATCGGTGGATCAACCAATATCTCCGATACCAAAAGTTGATGAAAACATCGTAATTAATCAAGAATATAATTTTGGATCATTTATTATTGGTCCGTCAAACAGGTTTGCTCACGCCGCCGCTATGGCTGTCGCTGAAAAGCCTACTAAAGCTTATAACCCTCTTTTCATTTATGGTGATACCGGTTTGGGGAAAACTCACTTGCTTCATGCTATAGGTAACTATGTCAGAGAACATTTTCCAAACTATACAATAAAATATGTCTCTACTGAAACTTTTATGAATGAATTTGTAGAAGCCCTACGAATGAACACTCCAACTGCATTTAAAAGAAAGTATCGAGAGTGTGATGTTTTACTTATGGATGATATTCAATTTATAGAGAATAAAGATTCCCTCCAAGAAGAGTTCTTTCATACTTTTAATTCATTATATGAAGCAAGTAAGCAGGTGGTAATTAGTTCGGATAGACCGCCTAAGGCTCTTAAAACCTTAGAACACCGACTTATAAGTAGATTTTCCTCCGGTTTAATTACGGATATCCAAGCTCCGGAACTCGAAACACGACTTGCTATTTTGACTTCTAAGTGTCAAAGGGAAAACATTAATGTTAATTATGAGGTTTTGGAATTTATAGCCAGCAATATTAAAGACAATATAAGAGAATTAGAGGGCGCTTTAATTAGAGTAAGTGCATATGCCTCCCTATATAAACAGGAATGTTCTTTAGAAAACGCCAAAACCGTTTTGTCGGATATTGTTGACGGTAGATCAGAAAAAAATATAACCATAGATTTAATTAAAGAAATGACTGCCGATCAATTTAAATTAACAGTTGATGATCTATGTTCAAATTCTCGTAGCAGACCTCTGGTATTAGCTCGTCATATTTGTATGTACTTATGTAAGGAACTAACAAACTATAGCTACCCAACCATAGCAAAAGAATTTGGGAACCGAGACCATACCAGTGTTTTGTATGCCGTAGATAAGATCTCGTCTTTAATGGCTCAGAGACAAGCCGTATTTGAACAAGTAAGCACTTTAATTTTGAAAATTAAAGGTGAAAACAATTCTTAAGGCATTAAACTCGCCCATTATTTGTTAATTTTTTTGCTTTATGTCTGTGGATATCTTAAAATATTGTTGATAATTATAGACTATGTTAAATTTAATTCACAAATACCGTAATAACTAATGGTTTTATAAACAGCCCAAAATAGTGATTTATCAGGCGATTTATAAAGTTATTCACAATTCACAGCCCTTATTATTACTTTTATTAAATATATTAGCATTGTTTTTTTTAGTCGTGTCTTGCGAATAAAATTCTTGGGAAATATTATTTCCATTGTGATTTCTTGATATGGATTGATTATTTACTGCTTTGAAAGTTTTTGTATCATAAGCATCGATGTTGAAAATCTTCTTTTCTGGAGTTTCCGTCGATAAATCAATATTCACAGTCTTTATTAATTTAGATTTATTGTTATAGATAACATTCTGGGATGCACAGCGAGGCATTTGTTCACTTTCTATATTCCCATTTTTAGTTAAATAAGATTTATTCATATTTTTCTGGTCTGCTTCGAGCCGTCTGCTGGCGTTGGGCGGCCCCTCGGTCAACGCGATCAGTGGCGGCATCGACGGACGGCCCCTGCTGGCAACCGCAGTCGGCGTCGGCTCATGGACCGCCGGGGGCTTTCGTGCTCTGCCCGGCCTGCACGGGCCGTTCTTCAGCCTGTTGCAACGCCCCGATGGTTTCTGGGCC
>DAIDJA010000253.1 GCA_027451605.1 Acidimicrobiales bacterium | reverse complement strand
AAAAGATCGGGAGGCTGCAGGGCAGGAGCATATGCAACAAAAGACCCGGACAGGCAAACGACAACCGGAGGGATGCCGGGAGGCTCAAGACCGTTCGGAGCCTCCCACCGGGTATGACTCAGTCCTGCTCAGTGTTTAGGAACGCTCAAGGGTTTGAATTCCCTACTTCGCTCAATTATTATTTTGGCGATGTATACGAAGCTTACTAATTCGTAGGCACATAATCATGTGTTCCACATTAAAATGTGGTAAAATGAAAGCATGAAAAGAAATTTAACAATTCAGCTCGAAGAATCACTAATAAAGCGAGCAAAAATTATTGCGGCGATAAAGGATGAATCAATAAGTAAAGTCGTTGCTCGCGAATTGGAAAAGTATATTTTGACTGAAGATCAGTACGGCAAAGCCAAAGCACACGCGTTGTCCGCTATGAAAAAAGGATATAAGTTTGGCGGCAAGGATTATCCAAAAAGAGACGCTCTTTATGAAAGATGAAATAAGTTTTGTTGATACAAATATCTTGATCTATTCCATGGATATAGACGCAGGAGTTAAGCGTGAAAAAGCGGTAGCTTTGCTTGATGAACTTTGGGGAAAGGAAACAGGACGTATTAGCATTCAAGTTCTTCAAGAATTTTATGTCAATGTGTGTAAAAAACTGAAAAACAAACTGAGTCCTAAGATTGCGAGTCAAATTATAAATGACTATTTGGTATGGCAGCCATATTCGATAATTGGACCAGATATTATAAGGGCGATTGAACTAGAACAGTCTTTCAAAGTATCCTTTTGGGACTCACTTATCGTAGTTGCTGCACAGCAACTACGCGCTACTATTTTGTGGACGGAAGATTTGCAAAATGGATTTACTTTTGACAATGTAACGGTAAAAAATCCCTTTACCTAACCAAAGTTCTCCGAAACAAATCTTCAAAGATTGGCCTGAACCCTTAAAAATGGACATATCAATCGAATAGTAATATGGAGCAATTACGGCGCATTATAGAAGTTCTAATTGAAAGCATGTGACTTATGAGCGTCGCTACGGTAGCAATTTGAAATTTATTTACTTGAATTGCGGACACATTTTGTAAACAAGAATTGCCAGATTAGATTGACCAAAATTGGATTGACTCTGATCCCCGCTGACTTGTATGGAAAGTACTATTTTCTTGATAGTTTAAAGTAATAAGTTATTCAAACCGCAAAGATATTTACTAATTTTGAGATTCCTTTAAAGTCACTTGGATTACAAGTATACAAATCCAAGTTATTTGCATGTGCCACTGAAGCGATTAGAAGATCGGCTATCCTACTACGGTGAGATCTCCCGATCGAAACGACAGAAGCTATAATTAGTCCATAACTTCTCGCAGCTTCGGAATCAAATCTAAGTGGCTCGAAATTTGACTCTATAATTTGTAGAACCATTTGTCTTCTCGCGCGTTCATTTGAATCTGATGTGCAATGTGGCCCGGCAGCCAATTCAGCAAGACTAATCGCGCAAATCGCTATTTGATCCGGCAATAGATCCATGATCTCTGAGTTATCGAGTTGGATCAATACAGACGTATCCAGAAGACCTGAAGACATTTACAAGCTTTGTGAAATAAATTTATCGATGTCATTGCGATATCGCTGACTATCGATATGAGGAATAGTTCTTACAATTTCTTTAAGATTAAATTTGTCGATGAATATTAGCTTCTTTAGTTTCAACGGCCTAAGTTCGGCAACTGGCTTACCGTTGCGTGTTACCACAAAAGTTTCACCGCTAATGACTTCATTAATAATCTTTGAATTTTCATTTCTCAAAATACGCTGAGGGATAGACTTAATCATGATTAGATTGTAGCATAACGTAGTTCAAATTGCTACAATTTTGGGTTGTGAGCTTAAAATCAGTTATGGACGATCGTTAAATAAAAACCAGCCCAGGTTTAGAGTTTGGCTGAGTAAGTACTCAATAGCGAACTATGCCGGGTTTTTGTAACACTAAATTAGTTGAGTAAGGCGATTCGTCTTAAAAGTGACCTTACTCATGGCGCAGATATGGTGCCTTCGCAATTAAATGTTCCGACCCATCACTTTCAAATTCATGAATCTAACGTTGTTTTCAGTTATTTCGGTTTCGATAAGTCACCGTTTTGAGAATGCCAAGGTGAGGGTCACGAGTTTGAATCCAGTCGCCCGCTTTTTTATGTTCCCGCGTAGATACGGTAACGAGAAGTCGGCTTTTATGAAGATCGTATATAGTTTCCGAAATAGCGTAATCGGTTTTCATAGACTAACTTCATGTCACCTCTGGCGCCATATAAAGTATTTTCCCCCGAGAACCCTCAGAATTGTAATTTATCTATGACAGAATGAAATCAGGATTTCCCACTAAAACGTGAAGAGCCAATTTTGTGGCACCTCTGCTCCTTGTTTCAAACAGAGATTTAAAAGAGGCTGACGTAATACCAAAATATTACACAAGGCAGAGCGCCGAAAGACTTTTTTCTTATCTTAAAACGGATCTGGATCTGCTTCCCTTAAGAGTACACTCTGAAAGCAACTTAAGAGGATATCTTATGGTTAACTTTGTGGCACTCATTATTTTCACCCCACTGCAAAACAAATTTAAAAAACAGATCCCAACCGAAGAGGCACTGTTCCTACTCCGCAATTTAAAATGTAAAATTTACGACAACAAGAGAGTACCGCAAGAAATTACAAAAGGTCAACGAGAACTTCTTGAAGTTGCAGGGATAAACATAATGACAATAATTGCGGGAGTTTAAGATTTTACTAATAAAAATTCCAGACCATTCAACCCACCTACCTGGACAAACAAAAGAGCGGACGACGGGATTCGAACCCGCGACCTTTACCTTGGCAACTCTCAGAAGACTTAATTATCGAAACCGGAATAGCTGAAAACTACGTTAGATAGAGAAATTTAAATGTGACAAACCAGAACATTTAATTGCAGATGCGCCATTTGTGCGCAATTATGGTATTGCCTGCATTTTTAAATTAAATTTCATTTAGCTTCGGTTGCTTCAATGGTAGCAATTAGCCCCTGAATTTCGGCGTACATATTCTACGTCATAATTGTACTTGCTTTATTTTTGATTTTTCGAGCAAAGTAACAACTACATTTCTTTTTGTAATTCCCGTAAAACTGGCAAATGCCTAAATTGCCAACAGTTTCATCTGCAGACTTAACTAAAGCATTAGAAAAATGGGTTTTGAAAAGATTAGTCAAAAAGGAAATCATATTAGAATGCAAAACAGTATTAATTGCACCGCAATTTTTCCCGACCACGTCACAGTGCCTATTCAATACCGTTAATCTTTGCTCAGGATACGATAAATTAGGCTTAAT
>DAIDJA010000252.1 GCA_027451605.1 Acidimicrobiales bacterium | reverse complement strand
CAATTACTATTGCCATAGTTGCTTAAAAGTAATTCTAAGAGTCAGTATATTTGCAGGTAGTACAGTCGATTGCGCAAGTCTTAAACCCGAGTCGAAAACTTCATCAATTTAGTAACGTTGAACATGTTTGCCGTGTGGACAAACCCAAATATCTTGACGTAGGAATTTATCGTGCGCGATTCAACTGAATATATTTTCGTAAATTCCACTTCGGCAGCATCCCTGCGTACCGGAATAAATTAAGATTGGATAACAACCGGTTTTCAAACGTTGAATCCAATTAAATTATCATAAATAACGTTAAAGTTATCATCCGATCCGCCCAATGAATAGATGAAAAAGCATATTCTTTTAACAAACGACTTTTTACCAAAAGTTGGAGGAATACAATCATACCTTTATGAGGTTTATTCGAGACTGGATCCCGATTCTTTCCTAATAGTCACCACAGGCTACCCGGGAGCCGAAGAGTTTGACAAACTTCAATCTTTTAAAATCATTCGCTACCCTTCTAAAGTCCTGTTGCCGACAAAACGTCTCTCTAATTTTGTAATTCGAACAGCGCAAGCAAACGGTTGCGAAGGTGTATTAATCGATCCAATTTTTCCTCTTGGCCTCATTTCACGTTTTCTACGTCGCTCCGGACTGACCTTTGGATATATAGTCCACGGAGCGGAACTTACCGTATATGCGAGGCTTTTTGTGACGAAACCACTTTTGAAATGGATAATCAAAGACAGCAAATATGCCATCGCTGCCGGAATTTATCCTCTAAATGAATTTAAAGTCCTAAGCAAGGAAAATCACCATATAAAGACGATAAATGTTCCGCCCGGAGTTGACACTTCCAGATTCGGTCCTTGCCGGATCGAAAAACGAAATGAATTGCGTGAAAAATGGGGGCTAGATCCGGATGACTTTATAATCGTCAGCGTTTCGCGGCTGGTTAAGAGGAAGGGAATGGATGAATTGATTCGTGCTGCTGACGAGCTAAAGCTTCAAATTCCGAATCTGAAGGTTGTTCTGTGCGGTACGGGAAGAGACAGAAAAAGACTGACACGACTGAATAAAGCTCTGAATTTTCCGGTGACAATGATCGGAAAAGTTGATTATCGGGATCTCCCTGAGATATATTCATTGGGAGATATTTTTGTAATGACCTGCAGAGATCGATGGTTCGGACTGGAACAGGAAGGATTCGGGATCGTGTTTCTGGAGGCCGCCGCTTCCGAATTGGTTCAAATAGCGGGCAAATCCGGTGGCTCTTTCGAAGCCGTTGAAGATAATGAAACTGGATTTTTGGTTTCTGATAAATCCACTGCCGACGATATTGTCAAGAAAGTAAATTTTTTGTACAATAACCCCGAAATACTCACTAAAATGGCTAGGCAAGCCCGACTGCGGGCCGAAAATGATTTCAATTACATTAAGTTAAGTAAAGACTTTGGTTCATTTTTAGCCGAATAAGCCAACTTAACGACGACTGTTTAATCTATAATTAATAAAACACTAAAAATCATTCATTTACATAATAATTTACGATTTTTTAAACTACTATAGGAGGTAGCCATGGCGGAGATAGCTACTGAGACCGCTGAAGTAAATGCTTCATTAAAGAAGTGCTGGAATGTTGTAATGGATATTGAGAAATATCCGGAGTGGATCGCAGATATAAAAGAGGTAAGAATACTGTCCACTGATGACGAAGGACGCCCCGATGAAGTTTCATTTAGAGCCGCCGCTTTTGGACGATCAACCAACTATACGCTCAAGTATGACTATTCCGGAGTTCCAAATACACTTAAATGGGTTCAACTTAACGGAGACCACACAAATAAATTGGACGGCAGTTACACATTTGAAGAATCAGGCAGTAAGACAACGATTACCTATGAACTTGAAGCAGAATTGAAAATACCCATTCCGGGTTTCATAAAGCGCCGGGCTGAGACACTTATAATCAACAGTGCTCTGCGGGATCTTAAAGCACGCGCTGAGTCAAATTAACGATTTGTTTCCAACCCATGCCGGCGAGGGTACATGAAACTTTTTATATAGGGATTGACGTTGGTGGAACAAAATTAAATATTGTTTTGATTGATCCAAAAGACCTCAAAATCCTTCGATCGAAAAAAATATTGATATCCGATTCATTGACGTCATTATCCGATTCAATAGTTTCATCAATTGTCGAGATATGCCCCATCGAACAAATTGCCTCAATCGGTATCGGATTACCCGGAATGGTAGATGAAAATAACACAATGTGCTTTTCTCCGCACATTGCAGCTTTAAACGGGCACAACTTGGCAAAAGAGCTCACGAGGTATTTTAACTGCCCGATTAGAGTAGAAAATGATGCCAACTGTGCTTTGATAGCAGAAGCTATTACCGGAGAGGCACAAAATAAAAGTAACGTATTGATGGTCACTTTGGGGACCGGAATTGGCGGATCTTTAATTATCGACGGAAAATTCCTCAAAGGCCATAAAGGATTCATTGGAGAAATCGGTCACATGGCGGTCGTCAAAGGAGGAAATTCCTGTATCTGCGGGAAGACCGGTTGCTGGGAAACATATGCCGCAAGCTCAACTTTGTCATTATATTTTAAAATATTCAAAAACTCCCCGCATCTTAGAACTGATGACATCCTACGCTTTGATGACTTCTTAAGTGCATCGGATGTAAATAACGACATCTCAATAACTTCAAGCGAAGAGGTTATGAACTTATATAAGAAACAAAACTCTCATGCCACTAAGGCCATGAACTCGATGATGGAATGGGTTGCATTTGGATTAAGTTCATTGAATGCGGTTGTGGCTCCCGAAGCAATAATAATCGGTGGAGGTATTGTTTCTGATTTCATGTTTTATGAACATTTAGTCGATCGGTACTTTAAGGGTTTCTCCCAAAATAACCAGTTCGCACCCTCAATTGTGGCCGCCGCTAATGGCGCAAATGCCGGAGCGGTAGGAGCGGCACTTCTGACAGTTTACAAAGATAACTTGTAGCATTGAATTCTGTAGTGAAATTTGGCATATTTGCTCCCGGAAACATAGTTGGATTTGATCAGCTTGTTTTATTTATCGATAAAGCTGAACTTTCAGGATTCGACGGAGTCTTTTTCTTTGACCACCTTTGGCCCCATAATCACCCCGAAAAGCCGGCCTTAGATTCGCTAATATCCACGGTAACTGCCCTATCGGTGTCTGAAACTCTGCTTAGCGGTCCATTGGCCCTAAGGGTAACCATGAGAGGCGTTAAAGAGACTATAGCCAAAACTTCCACTATTGAATCTATTTTCGGTAAAAGGTTCATCTGCACTATCGGCGCCGGCGATATAAAGTCAATTCAAGAGGATTTTTTTGTTCCCTCGGTTGAACTCAATTTCG
>DAIDJA010000251.1 GCA_027451605.1 Acidimicrobiales bacterium | reverse complement strand
AAACATGTTTTCCCTAGGGCGCCACAAGGGGAAGTATAATTTCTTCTCACTTTCTTAGGTAGGTGAGTCTCCAATTTTCCCGACCACGTCAAAAGGTCAAAAGTGCCATTCCGAATCAACTCTCTCATCAATAGATCTAAAGAAAAACGATCTGCCGTCTCGAGTTTTTGTACTAAATTTAAAAACTGCCAAACTGGTGTAGCTGAATTTCATTTTGGCTCTCTTATAGTTTTATTGCTACTTAACTAAAGTTTATTAAAGATTCAAAATTGAATTGAGTATTAGAAAAATTATCAGGGAAACAAAATAACTTTGCAAGCAAGTCCTTTAACTTTAGCAAGCTTTGAATCTAGTGTAATAAGGGGGGCGTCCAGACTTTCAGCTAGTGCAACGTAAAATGCATCCCATCCCCGTAAATTATGTTTTAATTCCCAAGCTCGTTCAATCAATCCCACATGACTAAATCGTTCACCTGGCCAATTTCTTAAATCCTCAACGGCTTGATTCGCTGTTGTTCCATCAATTTGACCATTTAGAAATGCTCTTCTAATAACATTCAAAGTCTCAACGTCGATTATATGAGGAGCACATTGCTCAGAATTAATTTTCATGAAATCCGATATCATATTGAAAGATCCTGAACCGGTTAGAACGCTGAAGAGACAAGAAGCATCTACTATTAGCACTTGGTCATTCTCCACGTTCGGTATCAAATAATTTGTTAATTTCAGAATCTGTCAATTTCGTTGATTTTTGTTGAATACCGACCAACCACTCCGTCATCGTTGGCCTATTTGCAATTCGCTTAATCTCTTTCTTTAAGAATTCAGTTAATGTCACACCTTCTGAAGCAGCACGTTTGCGAAGTTGGAGATAGGTTTCATCATCAAGATCTCTGATTTGTATAACTTTGCTCATAATTTAAATTGTAACACCAAATGAATGAATTGATGCAAATATATATATGCACTTTTAATTTTGCAAGTAAACCTGCTAAATCGCAGCTAGCTATTCTGAGAAAATTAGCTGAAACTGCCTATTCCGGTACTTCAACGATGTCGAAGGATTCTATGTGGTCCTATTTAGTGGCAATGATTCGATTCGAAGCAAGATCCAATAGCCATGAGTTAAAAAATCAATTATTTTGCAACCAATTCAAATTCCACAATCCATGTAGACTTACAGGTTGTGTACAACGGAATTATCCACGAACGATTTTGATTTAATGTAACCTTCCTTTCAATCGTCTAATTGATTGAAAGGAAGAAACGATAAATGACAATAAAACAAAATAAGAAATGGAGTACACAAATGTATCAAGTACGTGAAGTCTTAAGACTTTATTTTGACTTGGAAAAGTCAAAGAATCAAATATCAACCAGTCTGAATTTAAGTTTTTCAACTGTTTCTATTATCATAAACAGGGCCAAAGACAATAATTTGGATTACAAAACGGCCAAGGAATTGTCAGATTCCAGGTTAAATGACTTAATTTATCCAAATAAACCGGGGAAAAAGTCTGATATTAAAAAAATCCACCCAGATTATGAATATATCGTATCGGAGCTGAAAAAGAAGAAAATGACCAAAACTCTACTTTATAGGGAATATCAAGAGAAATAAGAGGATACGTCCTTTTCGTTTTCAACTTTCTGTCTGTATTTACGGCAATATGTTAAGGGGAATTGGGTTACTCGTACTACCACCTTTACCGTTTGGAATATGTAGAATTAAGTAGTACTGCCTTTATTTTAACATAAAAGAGACGGAGCTATGAGTAAAAGTTGTCATGCCCCGATACCGTTAGACTAAATTTAGTGATAATAAACTAATATTAGCCAAGAGACTATTTTCAAGAGACGAGATAAATCCGTATGACTTTAACCCATGTTGCAATTGATGAAAAGGTTTTAGACCAAAACCTGAGCCTGCTGAATCAGGATCTGGGATCTCTGTTAAAGACTGCCAGTGAAATAAGATTTGAACAGTACTCCAACTTAATTACTTACTCCCCGAAAGTATTCATTCCGCTAACAAACTTATGCAGAGATAAATGCGGATACTGCACATTCTCCAAACCACCTGCGAGGCTGGAGTCTCCCTATCTCAATTTCGATCAGGTACTTGATATCGCCAAAAAAGGAGAATCCGCAGGTTGTTTCGAAGCTCTTTTTACTTTAGGCGAAAAACCCGAACTGAGATACCCCCAAGCAAAGCAATGGCTTGATCAACACGATTATTCGTCCACCGTAGAATATCTTTATGACTGCTCGAAAATGGTCATGGACGAAACCGGTCTGTTGCCCCATCTTAATCCCGGAGCTTTGAGCTTTGACGAATTGCATAAGTTACGTGAAGTCAGCATATCTCAAGGCATGATGTTAGAGTCCATCCAATCTGACTTAAAGTGCCATTTGGACTCACCCGATAAAGATCCAAAGCGACGAATTGATACTTTAACCTACGCCGGAGAGTTGAATATCCCTTATACGACCGGCATCTTAGTCGGTATCGGTGAGTCACCGGAGTCGATAGTAGAGTCTTTGACGTTAATAGCCGAGCTGCACCGACGCTATAGACATATCCAAGAAGTTATCATCCAAAACTTTTTGCCAAAAGCCGATACAAAAATGCATGCACATTTACCCTGTGACACAAAACTACATCAAAAAGCAATAGCGTTGGCCAGAATAATACTGCCGGCTGATATTTCCGTCCAGGCCCCCCCTAATCTGGTGGAAAATGTTGACTACTTGCTCGAGTCCGGAATTAACGATCTAGGTGGAATATCGCCCGTTACCATTGATCATGTTAACCCGGAAAAGGCGTGGCCGCAAATCGAGGAACTGACTGCGTTAATGGATAAACTAGGATTTAACCTCGTTCCGCGCCTAACTGCTTATCCTAAATACATTGAACAAAGGCAGACCTTCATTGACAGCGCCCACCACACAAAAGTCATCAGGCTTACCGATTCGAACTTACTCGGAAGAGATACTAATTGGTGGCCGGGCGGTGAGATGGGTGTTCCAAAAATCGGAACAAAGGGGCCTTTATCTTCAACGACAACCAAAAACACAGAAATAACCGAGATCCTTGAAAGCGTAAGATTGGGTCAGGACCTTGATTTGAATCAAATACACAAATTGTTTGACGCACGCGGCAAAGATGCCGAGGCAGTCTTTTACTTTGCCGATGATATGAGGAAGTCAATTGTCGGAGATGATATTACCTTCGTAAAAAATCGCAATATTAATTACACCAACGTTTGTACTTTTAAGTGCCGGTTCTGTGCTTTTTCAAAGGGCCCACTATCGTTGAACTTGCGTGGCGACCCGTATCTTTTGGATCTGGAAGAACTTGCCAAACGGGCAAGTGAAGCTTATAGCATGGGAGCT
>DAIDJA010000250.1 GCA_027451605.1 Acidimicrobiales bacterium | reverse complement strand
CAACCGGTATATTTTTTATTAATGACGCATCATTAACCAAATATCTCGTCGGGAAATTATCGGTTCCGTCAACAATCAAATCATAACCGTCTATTATGTCCAATATGTTGTCGGCCCCCAGTCGAACATCATAGGTTACCACGTTTACATCCGGATTAAGCTGAGTCAAAGTCTTCTTGGCCGAATCGACCTTCCTTTCTCCTATCCTGTCCACATTATGCAGAATTTGTCTTTGCAGATTGGAAGCGTCGACCACATCCATATCGATTATACCGATTGTACCTACCCCGGCCGCAGCCAAATACATGGCTGAAGGAGATCCCAATCCCCCGGCGCCCAGCATCAGAACTTTGGAGTCAAGAAGTTTCTGTTGTCCCGCTTCGCCTACTTCGGGCAACAACAGATGTCTGTGGTACCTGTTTCTTTGTTCGGGACTTAAGGCTGCGGGCATTTTCCAGGGCAAACCTAAGTCTTTCCATTTGTTAAAACCGCCGGCCATGGAATAAACTTTGGAATAGCCCATTTCCTGCAGGGTCTTTGCCGCAAGAGCAGATCTTATACCTCCGGCGCAATATACCACAATGGGTTCATCTTTCTTATTTATTTTTGTTTCGGCCTGCAGTTCAAGAAACCCTCTTGGGATATGGATCGAGTTTGGAATCGTTCCCTGTTCGTACTCATCGGCTTCTCTGACATCCAAAAAAAGGGCTTCTTCCATCAGCTTTTCACTTTCCTGACAGCTAAGTTCCTTTATCGATGTTTTGGCGCTTGCTAAAAGTTCTCTTCCGGATGCCATATTTACCTTCCTATCTATTAAAATTTCAGTTAATCAATCAACAACATTTAATGAAAAATTATTTCGAATCAGTCAAATGCGCGGGTCTACCGATAAAACGACTCATATCGAAATAAAATTTCATAACATATCGACGGTACAATTAATTTTCCCAATTAATGTTCACAATCACAGCTTTGTCAAAAGCATTAAGTTGTTGAATATTATCGATTCGTACAGAATATTTTAGCCAAAAACCACTTAATTGTTGACAAATTTAGTCAGAATTTTGAGATAATACCGTAAATACGCTTAAAGTCCCAGTATTCTACAATGAGTTTAATACATAGCTATTAAATTCCATAAGTTATTATAAGACTTATGGAATTTAGTGAATTAGTTGCAACAAGAAAGATGACCAGGGAATTTTCAGATGCCCAAGTTGAAGCCAGTCTGATTTCAGAGCTCCTTGAAGTAGTCAGATACAGTCCGTCAGCCGGTTTTACTCAAGGTTTCCGGTTTTTAGTTTTAACCGACAGTGATGTCAGAAAGTCATTTTTTAAGACTACTTCGGATAAAAATTGGCTCGATAATCCGGATTCTTCGAAAATTACGACAGCTCCGGTGATTGTAATTCCGTTTAGTCTGCCGGAAACTTATATCGAGCGATATAATCAGCCGGACAAACTTAAAGCTCACCGGAATGCAAATTTTATTGAAGCCAATGAAACTCCGTTTTGGTTAACCGATATGGCATTTGCCACTATGCTGTTACTTTTAAGGGCCGAGGATCTAGGCTTAGGTGCGCTCTTTTTTGCAATTCACGGCGGAATATATAACCTTAAAGAAAGTTTGAATATCCCGGAATCAGCAAGTTTGATCGGAGCCGTAGCAGTGGGATATAAAAGTGAAACCGGACAAAGGCATTTAAGAAAGAGGCTTTCGGCCGATCAGCTAGTTAAATACAATAGCTGGCACTGAATCGATTCCAAAGCGTCCCACTTCATTATCCGCCGAAGTTGAATATCTGCTTAAACTATGATCGTTTTATTATATTTCGTGTTATTTCATGCTAATATAATAAGTAATAAGTTTTTGCTCGGAGGTAATTAAATGAATGCAGTTTTTGCTCAGTCGGAGAAATTCAATCTCGAAAGGCCGGAGGACAGGCATCGTCACATGCCGTTATTTTGGCACTCAGAGGAATTGAGCTTAATAAGATTTTCTTCTTGGGAAAATAAGTATAGTCCGGACAACTCATTTTATTTTCGTTCGCCATATATTGAACGATTTTGGCTGGGAATTTTAGGGCCGTCAGCCACTTGGCTTTTAAGAATAGTGTTGGCTGAGATTGAGCAGAGAGATGCCCCTATATCGTTCACCTCGGCGATATTGGCATCACGCGTTGGTCTTGCAGACAATACGTCATGGAACTCCCCCCTTTCAAGATCAATTCGCAGACTTATCGATTTTAAGATAGCCAAGCAAAGTGGCGCAGGACATGTTTCAGTATCAAAATATATTCCTCCCCTTAGTTTAAGGCAGATTGGCGTTTTAACAGCTGATGAAAAAATTTTGCATTCGCGCTATTTAGATAGGCTTAATAACGGCCAAAATTCCAATGATAGTAACTTAGAAATCTGCAATCATAATTTTAAGGATATTTAATTAGATATTGATCACTACCACAAAATTCCCGAAACTGTTGCCAACGGCAATACCATGATAGTCGTCAAAGGTCTTTTACAAACAGAGATCCGTTTTCCACATATCTAGCCAATGTCCATAGAAGGTCTGAAAGCCTGTTCAGATAAATAATTACATAACCGTCGTCGACATATTCTCCATAGGCTACCGCGATTCTCTCGGCACGCCTTACCACTGCCCGTGCTACGTCTAGCTGAGCAGCTGCCCTATTCTCCCCGGTGACCACAAATTGCTTGGGTAGCCTAAACTTCGCGGCGAATTCATCAATCAGGACTTCTATCGCTTTGACCATAATTTCGTTTACTTGATCCACTCCCGGAGTCGGCGGAACTTTTGCAGACTTTGTTGTGGCGACCTCAGCCATCAAAATCCAAAGGTCTTTTTCAATATGTTTTAGAATGCCATTCAACTCCTCGCAGTCTAAAAGCTCACTCCGCGCCAAGCCTATAAATGACTGAGCTTCATCGACAGCACCATTGATTTCAATTTGAGGCGAAGACTTTGAGACTCGTTCTCCCCTGTAAAGACCGGTTGTGCCTTTGTCACCCTTTTTTGTATATATTTTCGCCATCTTTTTACCTTTTTACAACTGCGACTATAGATTAAGATAAAAATATTAAAACTAATGAAGGTTAACCAGTAGCAATATTACGTAAAAAAGTACGCCAATAAATCCGGTAATCGAACCTGCCGTAGCCAATCCTTTACCTTCCAGGGCCTGGCCAGATGCCATCGCCAACCGATTTCTTTTATTAAATTTTGCCCCCAAGTATACAGCTAGCACCCCAAAAAATCCAAAGAAAAAGAAAATCCCCAAATGCCGCGCCTTTTGAATCGTCACGCCGCCGAAATTCTCTTCACGACGAATTCACAACAAAACGGAAAATTCTTTACTTTTGAAAGTTTTTTATTTTCCC
>DAIDJA010000249.1 GCA_027451605.1 Acidimicrobiales bacterium | reverse complement strand
GAATTATATTTGCGACATATAACGGGGGAAAAACATGGTCGATTGAGTCAATTCCGATCGGAATTTCTCAACTTGATAGTATCTTTTGTTCATCAATATATACTTGTTATGCGGTTGGGTTTGGTGGAAGCGGTGGCATAGTTATCGCTACTACGGACGGAGGAATGACGTGGAATTCTCAATCAATTCCGTCAGGATCTGTTCTTTTATTTGGTATTTTCTGTCCGGCGTTATCCACTTGTTATGCTGTTGGACAAAATAATTCAGGTGGTGGCGAGATATTGTTCACAGTTGACGGAGGGAATACTTGGACAACCCAGGCAGTTCCGTCAGGTCCGGTTTATCTTGATAATATCTACTGCCAATCTGTATCAACCTGTGTTGTTGTGGGATCTACCAGCTCTACAACAAGTAGTGGGATAATTTTGGCTACCGATAATGGAGGGGCAAACTGGTCATATCAAACAATACCTTCTTCCGTAAGCTATCTCAGGGATATATCTTGTCCGACTTCATCAGATTGTATCGCAGTTGGTGCAAACAACTCCGGCGACGGTGAAATATTATTTTCCGGTGACGGGGGCACCAGTTGGTCAGTTCAAATAATACCTTTAGGTGTCAGTTCTGTCGGCGGTATTTACTGTCTATCTGCGTCGACATGTTATGCGTCGGGTCAGGAAAATCCGAGCGGTGGTGTCTTACTTGCAACTACAAATACTGGATCGAATTGGTCACTCCTAACTATTCCAGCTGGAATTTCTACCTTAAAAGGGATATCTTGTCCTTCGTTGACGATTTGTTTCGTAGTGGGTCAAAATGACACGGACAACGGTCTAATATTATATACTTCAAACAGCGGAACTACGTGGTCATATCAGTCTGTGCCTTCGACAATCTTCAACCTAGGCAGTATTAGTTGCCCATCTACTTTAATCTGTTATGCCGCCGGAAGCGGATCGGGCGGTAGTTTTGTTATAAGCACAACTGACGGAGGCTCTACATGGTCAATACGAACTGTTCTATCGGGAATCTATTCCTTAAATAATATTTATTGTGCTTCAATTTCTATCTGTTATATCGTCGGTCAGACCGGACCTGTCAATAGCATAAGTACTGGTGTAATTTTAATAACCACCAACGGTGGATCCACTTGGTCAAATCAAATAATCCCCTCGGGAGTGTCATATCTCAACAGTATTTATTGCCCATCTGAAGGAACTTGCTTTGCAGTTGGATATTTCAACATGAGTTCCAGTATGATTCTTGCAACGACCAACGGTGGATCCACTTGGGTTCAACAAATTGTGCCACGGGGAGACCCAAGCGAGGAGGACATTTATTGCCAGTCCGACATTAAATGTTATATTGCCGGATCCGTTACTACCGGAGGCACAATAATTTCCACCACCGACGGAGGTAGTAATTGGACCTATCAATCAGGTTTGCCGGGAGTTGGTAATATTTCCGAGATCTCTTGTCCCTCTGCATCACAGTGCTATGCGATTGCAAATGGAAATACTTACAGTAGCGTGGGCGGATATATTCTGACATATAGTTGAAAGGGAAGTGAGTTTAAATGGATCTTTACTTAATAGTTCAACCGGTTAAGAATTGCTTGTATTTTAATTACAGTCGCTTTAGATTCTGCGAGAAACATTCGATAATTTAGCTTTCGGATTGAACTTCAAAAAGTTGTAAATTCATCAAATGCGTTGATGACAGTTATTGGCCTTGGTTACAATATTAAACTCTCGTAAGCCATGAATAATTTATATTAAATTAATAAGTTTTTCCAAATGTATTGAATTTTGATCTTCACAATACAGCCGAACCATATCTGGATCGTCAGCGTGTAAAGTCGACTATCATCATTAATTCATCAACTGATATTCGGTTAAGACCTTAAAATTAAGGCTGAGCTTTTGTTGCTGATGTTCATTGGCTATTTGGTCAACAATTCCAACTTCGGTTTAACTTGAATCAGGAGTTGGAATTGATTATTTAATTGGATTTGTTTTGATTTCAAATGTTTATTATCGTCATTTAATTTCGGCAATGATTCGGCGAAAATTGAACCCTATATTTACTTCTATTAGAGTCGGGTATAACTACGTTAAGTTGACTGGAGTGGGGAATTTACGCTTTTTTACCGACTACTTTTTAAAAATCGAATAGCAAGTTGTAATTGTTTTGATTAAAGTATGGCATCGCCATGATGTAAAATTTTAGTATGAAGTTTGCTCCGGGTACTAAGCGCGGACTGTTGGTAAATGCGTGTATTTACGGCGTTGCAGTGGTCTTCACTGTTTTGGTACTCGAACTTTCAAACTTTTATGATTATAAGAGGTGGGCGCTACAATCAATTTCAGTATATTCATCTGCTCTACTTTTAACTTTAGTCATATTTGTGGGTTATCGATATTTCAATCGAGGAGATCACCCAAAAGACGTAATTAAATCCGGTGTCATTTCGACCGGTCGATTAATGTTTTTTAAGGGGCTCATGAAAAACGAATCATTCATTTTTTACTTTCAAGTGGGGATTGCGTTAATAGTTTTTATGGGAACTCTTGTTATTCCGTTAACATACAATGTCGTTAAACTCGATCAACATACTTTGCCGATTGGGCAAAATGGCAAATACGTACAGCCCGAGGTTCAAGTAATTGAAGTTGCCGGAAAGAAGTTGGATCATGGTAAAGGTCCGTATGCAACCCCGCCAAAAAAGTCAGGTACTTCACTTCTGGCGCCTCCAAAAGCACTTCCGGTTAACGACTATTTTGCATATCTACCCGGTATGTCTTTTTTTGGTGTGGTAAATACGGATGAGGTTCCAAAGTTTTTGTCCGATTCCCGTTGGTATTTTACTTTATTTGGCTTGGTTGGATTCGGAATTGCCGTACTTTTACTTAGAAAAGACAGAAATTTTAAATTAAGTTGTTTTGTTGCCTTGGTGCTACTTCCTACTGCGACTTTAACATTGGCTACGGGAGGGGATGACATCCCCGTGATTGCATTTATGATTCTGAGCGCAGTGCTGCTCAATCGCAATAAAGTTGTTTTGTCGGGGCTTTCATTGGGGTTCGCGATGTCATTGAAGTTTACGGCATGGATTATGTTTGCGGTGTTAATTTATACAGCTATTAGGAAATACTCAAAAAGAGATATAGTGAAATTCTTTTCTGCAATTTTAGTGATATTAACTCCAATTTTATTAAGCGGAATTTATAATAACCTTTACGGGTTCATTACCAATGCAATAAGATTCCCATTGGGCTTGGCCGGTACTTCATCTCCGGCAGACTCCGCTTTGCCCGGACATCTCATAACGAGTCATTTTTCTCACTACAAAGGGCTGATATTACTGTTTCTGGTTTTAATATTTTTTATTTCCAGTTTTGCCTTTT
>DAIDJA010000248.1 GCA_027451605.1 Acidimicrobiales bacterium | reverse complement strand
AATTGGGCCGTTTCCGTTGTCAGGGGCAGTTGTGGAATCGGTCACCGCAAATTCGCCGGCTCAACAGGTCGGCATCCAACCCGGTGACGTTATCGTAGGAATCAATTCGACGAAAGTTACTTCGGCCCAATCGCTCGTAAATTTACTTGACACGCTATCGCCCGGAACATCAATTACGCTATACCTCTATAGTGGTGGATTTGAATATAACGTTCCTGTAACCTTGGGCTCGTCTGCTTCGGCTTCGGCCACATCAGGCTGAGCACGGTTTTCTCTGGTATTTGCTTTAAAGAGACATCCCTGACAGAAGTTGAAGGGCGAAATACCAATTGGCCATTTTAATATTAACTACTTTGGATATCTGTTGTGTATATTTCAATTACGGGTGAGTATGCGATTTTAATTATTGACATTAATATTAATAGCCTAAGACGGTTAGACCCAGAACCTGCTATTGGCTGACGACTAAGAGCCAAATAATCATTACTTTATTTCAATGACTCTAAAGTGGATTACTATAGCGAGCCAAAAACGATGCTTTTGGCAGTAAATTGAGCCAAAACCCCCACCCTTTTGGCTCAATTTACTGCCAAAAGGGTGGGGGTTTTGGTTGAATATATAGCAAATAATAAACGTTTATATGGTTAAATAGATAATAATGAGAGACGATGAATTACGACGCTTATTTTATGATCGAAATCCTTGGTGGCGAGCGGGGGATTCGATCATCGAGACCGATCGATGGATTAGCAGCAATCGTCTAATCAAGGACCTGGAATCCTACGATTTAGGTTACCGATCAAATATCCTTGACGATTTGGTAGTTGGCGACCTCTCCAACCCCTTAATCATACTCACCGGCCCTCGGCGTGTTGGAAAGAGCGTTGCGCTTATAGAACTTGTCAAGCAAATACTCAGTAGCGGAAGGATTGACCCGCGACAGATTATTTACCTACCTTGTGACGGATTTACTCCTCGTGACATTGGAAGAGCACTGACACTTGGCAGAGATTTAACTCGGATTGTCGACCAAACGGTACAAAAAAGTCGTAGTTGGCTCTTGGACGAACTTACGTGAATCAAAGGCTGGAGTACCGTAATTAAGGCAGCACGTGATGGTACTCCACTAGGCTAAGACACAGTGGTTGTTACAGGAAGCCAGTGGCAAAAAAATGAAGATATAGAAGGCAACTTATTTGCCGGGCGTGCAGGATTAAACAATATTCGAAGACTTCGGATACTTTTGCCTATGAACTTTCGGAGCTTCATGAAACTTACCAGACCACATCTTCCTTGCTTGGATGTGTCACATCCCGCAGAACTTCAATCATCAAAGGTAGCATTAACTCTTAATTCGCTTGCATTTGACTTAAATGAATTGGATTTGGCTTGGCAAGCATATCTTTCCTGCGGTGGGTTTCCGAGAGCGGTTGCTGAATATCATAATTTAGGTGACGTTTCGTCTTCTTTCTATCGCGACATCGGTGCTTGGTTAAGACGCGATGTGGATCCGGACGACTCTCCACAATCAATTCCTCTACTTCTGGAAGAACTTATGACTACGATGACCAGCCCGCTTAGCTTGCGTGCAACGGCCGAAATGCTTGCTTTTTCTAGAACGGTGATGTCAAAATTACTTAATCGTCTTGTGTTTTCATTTGGAGCGATTTGGGCTCCTCAATTTAATCAAGGTAAATATGTTGTCGGATCGCAAGCAAAAATTTATTTAACTGATCCGCTGTTGGCTTGGTTGCCAAGTAAACTGAGAGTTGGTCTAAAGATGCCGGATTTTACGGCATTGACTGAAGCCGTCATAGCGATCTCATTGGCCAAAGCAGTGGAGGAGCGTGACGAAGGTAGATGGATTGCCAACGATACGATCGGATACGTACGTACCGGAAACGGTAAAGAGATTGATTTTGCCCCCATTTCATTCCCCGGTTTTGGAGGTGCTGTCTCAAGCGTTCCTATTGAAAGTAAGTGGACTGACAATATATGGCGTGCAGAAGCTCAAGTAATGTCAAACTTCTATGGCAATGGGATTTTAGCTACCAAATCCCTGATTGACGTTAGAAATAAGGTGTGGGCTGTTCCTGCGCCCTTACTCGCACTATTACTTGGATAGTAAAGATCCGAACCTAAACCGCCGAGAATATATCTTATGTCAAGTAGTCTGAAAATCAGTATTATAACCATTGCTTATACTATACGTCCTTGCTAAAATATAACAATGCCGTTAAAACAATTGGAATATCCAACCTTTGACACAGTCAAATTGGAGCGGGATTATATAAAGCAGCACCTTGCAGCCGCTTGCGTATCGCTTGGTGATTTAGGCTTTGAAGACGGAGTTGCCGGAATGCTCTCTGTTCGCGATCCTGAGTTTACTGATCGATTCTGGGTAAATCCATTCGGAGTCTCCCTTAAGACAGTAACGGTTTCTAAGTTGATACTGATTAATCTCGAAGGCAGTATTTTAGAGGGTGACTATTCATTTAATGAAGAGACGTTTCTTGTTCATAATGCCATTTATTCAACGAGGGATGATGTAAAAGCAGTCGTACACGGTCATCCTATGTATACGAAGGCCTACTCCAGTTTGGGAGTAATGTTGGATCCCATTACATATGAGTCCTGCGCCTTTTACAAAGATCACTCCATCTACACAGATTATGAAGCGGAGTTTGTTTCTTCTGACGAGGCGAAAACTATTGCATATACCCTTGGCGAAAACAAGGCATGCATATTACAAAACCATGGTCTAATAACCGTCGGAACTACAATTGATGAGGCAACATGGTGGTTAATTTCTATGGAACGGTCATGTCAGGCTCAGATACTGGCAGACAGCTGCGGTAAGCCATTACGGATTCCCAATGAGATTGCAGAAGCAAAGCATTCTCAGGTAGGAACATCATTTGCAGGATGGCTTAATTTTCAGCAGCTATATTCCAATGCCATTTTTAGCCATCCCGGGATTTTTGATTAAGATCTAATTGTCGGATTTGCCAAAATCAAGCTTTTCCAACAGTCGGCGGTAATAGATCCGTCGTGGCTAAATTGAAATAAATTAAACTTTCAGTTATGCTGTTAATAAAGACAAATCATCATCAAGAAAGCATCTTCACATTATGACATCATGGAATTTCGGCGATATTTTTGAAGCAATAGCAGAGACTATACCCGAGTTACCCGCATTGCAAGCTCACGGCGATGAGCGTACGTGGGCGGAATTCAATGAAAATGCTTCCAAAATATCGTCATGGCTTATTGGTTTGGGAGTTGACAGACAAGACGGATTTGCTCAATATCTCTATAACTGTCCGGAATTTATGGAGTCGGTCTTTGCCGCCTTTAAGGCATCCCTCTGCCCCGTAAATACAAATTACAGATATGTCGAAGATGAACTTATCTAC
>DAIDJA010000247.1 GCA_027451605.1 Acidimicrobiales bacterium | reverse complement strand
TATATCTCTTCTCTCCGTCGTAATAGTGGAGCAAAGCTATTCTGGCATTTCTGTTCGGGTCGTACTCAATCGTGGCTACTTTAGCCGGAACATGATCTTTATTTCTCTTAAAATCAATAATCCTATACTGCTTTTTATGCCCACCTCCACGGTGACGCGATGTCTTTCTGCCGTAGTTATTCCTTCCTCCGGTGGAAGAAAGGGACTTTAACAGAGTCTTTTCGGGCTTGTCGGTAGTTATCTCACTAAAATCGGATACCGACTGAAATCGTCTTCCCGGTGAAGTGGGTTTGCGTTGTCTCAGTGCCATATTAACTTCTCGCTTCCTCAAATAGCTCTATGGTTTGCCCGGAATTAAGCGTTACGATTGCACGCTTGGTGTTTGGTTTATAATTGGTTAATCCCGTTCGCCGACTTCTGACCCCTTTTCCTTTTCTGTTTAGGGTATTTACCTTTGCAACTTCAACGTTAAAGGTCTTTTCAACCGCATCTTTTATTTCCGGTTTAGTGGCTCTCGTATCGACCACAAAGATATAAGCTCCGGTCTCCATTAAACCGTAAGACTTCTCAGATACCACCGGTCTTATTAAAATCTGTTTTTGCTTCATTGCTCGCCATCGCTTTCAGTTGTTTGGGATACGACATTAGAAGAGTTCCCGGTTTGTATAAGCTCAAGACTCGAATCGCTGAAGATTACCCAGTCGGAATTCAATACTGAATATGCCGTAAGTTGACTTACGGAAACAGGCTCGACTTTGGGAAGATTCCTGAAAGATTTTTCCGCTTCTGAATCCAGACTGTCGAGCACCAACAATATATTTCCGCGAACTTTTATATTTGCCAATAATTCAACTGCGGTCTTCGTTGACGGAAAGTCAAAACTAAAAGAGTCCACGATCGCAATCCTGTTAAGTTTTGCTCTGTCCGACAGTGCCGACAATAACGCGCCCCGAACCATCTTCTTGGGAGTCTTTTGATCATAGCTTCTGGGTTTTGGTCCCAGCGCGACGCCGCCCTTTGTAAACTGTGGCGCTCGAGTAGTTCCTTGACGAGCACGACCGGTTCCTTTTTGTTTGAACGGCTTAGCTCCTCCTCCACGAACCTCTGCCCGGGTCTTTGTAGATTGGGTTCCGGATCGTAACGATGCCAAATATGCGGTCACCACCTGATGCATCAAAGGAACGTTAACTCTTCTCCCAAATATCTCGGGGCTTAGACTCACTTCGTCAATGAATTCTCCGTTAAATGAAAATCTTTTGGCCGATCTTTCCGCCAACTGATAGTCTTTTTTGCTTGCAATCAAACCGGTGACCATCCTACTTTCCTGCCTTTATCGCGTCTCTTACTACTACAAATCCGCCTTTAGGCCCGGGTACCGCTCCTTTAATCAAAAGAATTGATTTATCGGAGTCACTGGAGACTACTTCAAGGTTTAGCGTAGTCACCTTTGCCGCACCCATTTGACCGGCCATTCTTACTCCTTTGAATACTCTCGAAGGTGTAGCGCAAGCACCGATCGAACCGGGAGCTCTGTGTTTTTTATGATTACCGTGTCCCGCTCCCTGCCCCTTGAAATTGTGTCGTTTCATCGGTCCTGCAAATCCTTTACCTTTGCTGATTGCCGTAACGTCCACCTTCTGGCCCTTTTCGATTTTATCCAGACCCAATGTCTGTCCGACTTCGTACTCACTTACGTCATCGAGACGCAATTCCAAGACTTTGGCACCCGGCTGAACACCGTGTGCTTTAAAGTGGCCGGATTCGGGGCTGTTTAATTTCGACTCCTTTATAAATCCGGTGGTCACCTGTAATGCAGAATAACCGTCGCTGGCATCATTTTTGATTTGGACAATCCTTATATCTTCCACCTTCAACACGGTCACGGGCACGACTCTGTTGCTTTCGTCCCAAACCTGAGTCATTCCTATCTTTTTTCCGACTATAGCTTTAGTTGTCATAATCAATCCGGCTCTTTACTTCTTAAACTTCATCAATATCGTCCTATATATATGTTCGTCTGTCGGTGCCCCGTCGAACCCGGGTTATCTGCAAAGTTCACAGATTTAAATTCACCTTATTTTCAACCGTTTCAATCCAAACGATCTTTAGATTAATTCGTCGCAACAAATTTCTATCGGTTTAGCAACTTTGGCTAACCACAGTTAGTTAAATTACCCTTTAGTCAGTTCCTTCAGCTCGCTAACGAGCTGTCAGAACCAATTAACTAAAAATACATTATTTCTGCCCATGTAGATTTAAAGAGCTCAGTTGAAAAACATTACAACTTTAGCAACCTCATTTACCGGAGCATTTTTTGTATCTTTAAGAAATTTAGTTAGGCAACTCAATGCCGAACTTTAATTTCACCAAAAGTTCCTTCTTTTTGCTGTAAGGTCCCCATTGCATTTCAGCAGTGCCGCCGGCTTCATAAGTAAAGACCTGCTCAAAATTTCACCTCTTAATTTAATCATATGTTAACTCTTAAATTAATTTAGGTGACTAATTTCAGCCGCCGATTTACTCTACCGTTTCGGCTCTGGCCTCGTTGGCTCAGGGCGCTAACAGACGCATAAATTCGGATCACACGAAATCATGCATTTTACATTCTAGCGCATTTTACCGTGACAGAAAAACGGCACGGCAAAATGGCAGACCAAACCGGTCTTACGAATGAATTTTTATCGCAATGTCTACTCCCGCGGGAAGATCCAAGCGTTGCAATGAATCAACCGTTTTGGAGGAGTGATCGACAATGTCGATTAACCTTTTATGTATCCTCATCTCAAAGTGCTCTCGGCTGTCTTTGTATTTATGAGGAGACCTAATAACCGTATAACGGTGTTTTTCGGTAGGCAATGGAACGGGCCCGTTCACCTTGGCCTGAGTCCTCAATACCGTCTCAACTATTTTCTTGGTCGAGGTATCGAGCACTTCATGGTCATAGGCCTTAAGCCTTATCCTTATTTTCTGACTAGATGAACCTGCCACTTAATTTCCTACTTGAAAGTCTTGGTAACCCTACCGGCGCCCACTGTTCTTCCGCCTTCTCGGATAGCGAACCTAAGTCCTTCATCCATAGCGATCGGCTTACCCAGCTCGACGGTCATAGTCGTATTATCACCCGGCATTACCATCTCTACTGACTTGTCAAGGGCAATGGTACCAGTAACATCGGTTGTTCTAAAGTAGAACTGCGGACGGTAACCGTCAAAGAACGGCTTGTGACGACCGCCTTCTTCCTTCTTAAGAACATAGACGTTAGCCTCAAAATTGGTGTGAGGAGTTATTGAACCCGGCTTACACAAAACCTGACCTCTTTCAACATCCTCTTTTTTGATTCCTCTTAAAAGAACACCAACATTATCTCCGGCTTCAGCCTCATCCAAGCTCTTATGGAACATTTCAACACCGGTACATA
>DAIDJA010000246.1 GCA_027451605.1 Acidimicrobiales bacterium | reverse complement strand
GAGACAATTGAGTTGTATTATTCGTTTAATATGGGGTAAAGATGATCATGAGATAAATTTATCGATTCCGACTCGGGTAAAAGATGAATTGCCAAACATAGACATTGAAATGCTTACTTTGAACGGGGCGGATCATATGGCCCCGGTTCAACAACCGGAAGTGTTCGCCAAAATTATTAGCGATATAGTCTCAAAGGTCCTTTAGGGGTATAGTACTGTGCGTGTTTCCATTTTTATTTTTGAAATAGTAATTATTCTCTTTGGAGCGATCAGATATCTGCGTATTGCCCAGCGAGAGCACTACCTGGCATTTAGTGTAAGTAAATTCGCCCACCGCTGGTATAAAATTCATCTCTCATACTTTTTGTTAACGGTTACGATTCTAATAGGCTTGATTTCGATTAAATTCTGGTATTTGTCTCTGATAGGAGTAATAGCTCTAAGCTTATTGCCATTGGGTCTGACTTATCGAGGCAGTACATCTAAGTTGGTATATACAAGAAGACTGGCAATGGTACTGATAACTTTGTTCGGACTATACGCAATTTTGTCGGCCGCTGTATTAGTTGTAGTGCCGATACGTGTTCTTGGAATCGTTGCGGTAGCTTCCGGTATCTTTTTGCCGGTTTTGGTGGATATTGCCTTGATGATTGACTCACCTATCGAAGAATTACTTTGGCGAAAATTTTTAAAACAAGCCAAAGCCAAATTAGATGTAATTGCTCCGACAGTAGTTGGCATCACCGGTTCGTACGGAAAGACTTCGACTAAGGTGCTCGCTCATCACTTTCTTTGCCGGATTAAAGAGACCGAAATGTCACCCAAAAGCTTCAATAATAAAAGTGGGCTGACACGCACTGTATTGGAGAATCTACATGGCACTTCCAAAATTCTGGTCGCGGAAATGGGTACTTACGGCAAGGGCGAAATTCGCCGGATGGTTTCTTGGTTAAAGCCAAAAGTTGCCGCGATGGTGTCAGTTGGACCGGTTCATTTGGAAAGAATGAAGACTCTCAACAATATTTTAGAAGCCAAGGCCGAAATATTTGAGTTCGCCGAATATGCGGTTTTGAACTTTGATGACGAGTTGGTGGCTTCAATTGAAGACCGATTAACTAAGCAGGGTATTAGGGTGTGTAAATGCTCCACTGACTTGAGTAAGGTTGACTTAGCCGATGTTGTACTGAGCGTTCAGGCTAAGGAGGCAACACTATATTTAAATCATCGACAGGTGCTTAGATTTGGCTACGACTTGACTAAACCCCCACCGATTAACGTTGCCGTAGCGCTGGGGATATGCCTTTATTTTGACACCCCAATCGATGCCATTAAGCAGGTAATTGAATGTCTTCCCGAAGTTGACCATCGTGCGACAGTAACGGCGGCTACTACCGGTGTCATAATCGTGGACGATACGTTCAATTCAAACCCGGCAGGGGCGAAGCTTGCATTGGCGAGATCCCTTGAGCAATTAACGCCGGGGGCGTCACTTTATGTAGTGACACCTGGGATGGTTGAGATGGGGAAATTGCAATTTGAAGCCAATAGAGTATTCGCCGAGCAGATCTTAAATGCAGGGGCTAAATTGCTGGCGGTGAAAAATACCAATAAAAAGGCACTGCTGTCACAAGGCGGTGATACCATGTGGTTTAAAGACCGAAATTCCGCTTCGCAGTGGATTAAAGACAACTGTAAGCCTTCCGATGTCGTACTTTTTGAAAACGACCTCCCGGATCATTTCCCCTAAATTGCCGAAGATCTTTCATGTCACGGATACGACATGCATTTTTATTTATTTAAAAAAAATAAAGGTATGCTATCAAAGCCTGCCGGCAATTGTTCGATGTCACCCACAGTTGCGGTGGGTTTATACGAATTTTGCTATTTGAAAATTAGTCAATTTCCTTTTTCTAAACTGAAATTTACTAAAATTGAATTGGCAAATTGCATGCATTAGTATTTAGGAGCATTTTTTGGCAAGAATAGGCGTAATATTCGGCGGACCCTCCCCTGAACATGATATCAGTATTTTAACCGGTCTTCAAGCGGTTACCGCTTTGAGAGAACATTTCGAAGTATTGTCGATTTACTGGGCTAAATCGGGTACTTTCCTGAATGTTCCCATTTCTTTGGAGGCGGAGGATTTCTCACAAGATATAGTAAAAAAATCTAGTGAATTGATTTTCAAAGTTTGCGATACGGGAGGGTTTTTTGAATCTTCGTCAAAACTTACCAAGAAAGAAAAGAAGCTTGACCTTGATTCGCTGGTGAACTGTTGTCACGGAGGTCCCGGGGAATCCGGCTCTTTGCAGGGGGCATTGGATATCTGCGGAATGAACTATACGGGTCCAAGTTTAAGCTATGCCCTTTTGGGTATGGATAAATTTGCATTCGGACAATTGATGTTGGCCGGCCATATTCCTACTTTGGATCGAATTCTTATTGATGACGATATCGAATCATTACCATTTGACGGTCCTTATATCCTTAAGCCGCGATTCGGCGGCTCGTCGATCGGAATTGATGTCGTTGCCGATTTGAATACTGTTAAATTGCGGCTTAAATCAAACATTCATTTAAAAGCCGGAGCTGTGATTGAGCCATACAGAAACGACCTTGAAGATATTCAGATCGCCGCAAGAAGCTATCCCAAATTGCAGCTTTCCGCCATCGAACGTCCGAAAAAAATAAATTCCAATAACGAGATATTGACTTACCGAGATAAATATATTCCCGGACAGGGTATGGTCGGGGCCCCAAGGGAACTTCCCGCGGTATTGGATTCAAAGATTGCAGATCAAATCAGAGAAATAGCAGGTCAGGCGGCTAGGATCTTAGGTCTTCGCGGAATATCCAGATTTGATTTTTTGGTAAATGAAACCGAAGTATATCTCAATGAAGTCAACACTATCCCGGGTTCGCTTTCAAGATACTTATTTATTGATCCGAAGATAGAATTTATTGATTTATTAAAAGATATGATTATAGAAAGTAAGGTCAATTTATTGCAGAATTTTTCGCTTCAAGGAGCCGATGGGACTGCTTTGAAGAATGCCGGTTCAATAGCGTCTAAACTAATGTAATTGTGTCCGGGCTTGCAGCAAAACATTTGGGAGACGGTGAAGAGATACTGGCCGAGGTGCGTAAGTTCTTTGGCAAAGTTGTCATGGCGGTAGTTCTCTACGCCATATTGATAGGGGTTCTGCTTGCAATAGCGATCATATTGCCCGCAAACACTCCGCGATTCGTTGGCCTAATTTTATTGATACCGGCATTAATTGGCATGTTTTATCTTTTTACCAGATATATACAGTGGCGGAGTTATAGTTTTACCGTAACAAACCGAAGGATAGTGGAATCAAGCGGATTGTTAAAAAGAACAGTTCATGAGGTTCCAATAAATAAGATTCAGTCTGTAAACCTTAA
>DAIDJA010000245.1 GCA_027451605.1 Acidimicrobiales bacterium | reverse complement strand
GAAAATGAGTACGGCGTAACTTGTACGCTAAAAGGTCAAAGAAGACTGTCACCGGATGAAGTCTCCAGGGTTATATTCCGAAGAGTGGTGAGTTGGGGGAGGTCTTCGAATGTTTTTTTGGAAAATGGAGCCAGGCTTTATCTGGATGTAGGATCACATCCGGAATACGCCACTCCTGAGTGTGATTCAATAAAGGATCTGGTTATCCATGACAAGGCCGGAGAATTGATCCTGGCTAGATTGGTAGAGCTTGCCGAGGATAAGCTTAACGAAGAGGGAATCCGAGGTACCATCTATCTGGTCAAGAATAATACCGATTCTGCCGGTAATTCGTATGGTTGTCATGAAAACTATCTCATTAAGAGAACCGAAGACTTAGCTAAGTATTCTGAAATTGTAATACCGTTTTTAATATCGCGACAAATTTACGCCGGGGCCGGTAAAATAATTAACACTGCCAAGGGTGCGCTGTTTACGCTATCACAAAGAGCCGAACATATCTGGGAAGGTGTTTCCTCGGCTACGACGAGGAGTCGTCCGATAATAAATACTCGCGATGAGTCCCATGCGGATGCCGAAAAGTATCGCAGGCTTCACGTTATAGTAGGCGATTCAAATATGAATCAATGTGCCACATTTCTCAAAGTCGGTACGGCCGCTCTAATACTTAGGGCAATTGAAGATAAGGGCGTAACCTTTCGAGACATGACCCTAGACAATCCCGTCAGAGCTATTCGTGAAATTAGCCATGACATTACCTTGAAGAAAAAGGTGAAACTTTTGAACGGTCGTGAACTAACGGCTATAGAGATTCAAAATGAATATCTCGATAGAATTATAAAGTTTGCGGACCACAACGGATTGCCCGAAGAAGAATCTAATATTCTCAAACAGTGGATTAGGACGATGCGTCTTTTGGAATCCGACCCAATTCAGCTGGAGCCTGAAATTGATTGGATGTCCAAACATCGACTGATTGAAGACTATCGTACCAAAAAGAGGATTTCGATGTCATCGCCATTGGTGGCATTGATGGACATTCAGTATCACGATACCAACAGGGATCGAGGACTGTATTATTTAATGGAAAAGCGCGGCTATGTAAAAACTGTCGCAGATTTAAAAGACATAGAAAATGCTGTTGAAAATCCGCCGTCTACAACCCGTGCCTTTTTAAGGGGAAGTTTCGTAAAACAAGCTAAACTGAAAAATCGTGATTTTACGGTTGATTGGTTACATTTAAAACTAAATGATCAATCCCAAAGGACGATCCTATTAAAAGATCCCTTTAAAAGCCATGACGAGAGGGTCGATAAGTTAATTGCCAATCTCTAGATAATTTTTTCAATTAACCTATCGCCTAAATTGACATTTTTACCTTGGGTGTTCTAGTATTAATGCTTATGAATCTTGAACTTCCCGGAGATGATCATCCGATCAGACAACAAATCAGAACCTGGCTCAAAGACCACGAAAATTATACCAATGAAGACCTTGCCCTCGGCGGATGGGTAGCACCCCACTGGCCCAAACCGTGGGGACACGATTTGTCTCCGATTGATCAATTAGTCGCAGAAGACGAAATGAAGCGACAGGGGATTCGTAAACCTTCCAATCAAATTGGTATCGGCTGGGCAGGACCTACGATTATGACTGCAGGAACTACTGAGCAAAAGGATCGATATCTATTTAAACTTTTATCAGCCGAAGAAATTTGGTGTCAGTTGTTTTCAGAACCCGATGCAGGTTCTGATTTAGCTTCCTTAAGAACCTCGGCGGTTTTAGACGGAGATTATTTTATAATAAACGGGCAAAAGATCTGGACGTCTTTCGGTCATGTGGCAAATTTTGGAATCCTTTTGGCGCGAACAAATAACAATGTTCCGAAGCATCAAGGCATCTCTTATTTTATCTGCCCTATGGATACGCCTGGAATAACGGTTACGCCGATAATCGACATGAGTGGCAATCATTCGTTTAATCAGGTGTTTTTTGATAATGTTGCCATCCCGAAGGAGAATCTTGTAGGTGAGTTAAATAACGGCTGGTCATTGGCCAAAGTCACGCTCCAAAATGAAAGAGTATCGTTGTCAACCGGAGGTGCGCTTTGGGGATTGGGACCGACCGCAGAAGACCTTATTGATCTGATTAAAATGGCCTACTTGTCGGGGTCTTCATCGGTAAGGTCTGCACTTTTGCGGGATAGAATCGCAAAAGTCTATATCGAGGGGCAGATATTAAAATGGCTTACCTTAAGACAGGTTACCTCAGCCATTAAAGGCGCGCAGCCGGGACCGGAATCGTCGGTTAGAAAGGCAATAGGAGATGAGCACGGTCAGACTTTGTTTGAATTGGCCAAAGATTTATCTGGGACGTTAGGCATGTTGGCAGATGCCGGACCAATAAAGAATGCCGATAAGGTTGAAAGCTTTACTGCCGGTTGGCACTACGGTTATGCATTTTCGCGAGCCTTAACTATCGGAGGAGGTACTTCGGAGGTTCAACGAAATATAATAGCAGAAAGATTTTTTAACCTGCCCAAGGAACCGGATCTGTCAAAGTAAAAGATTCTAGTCATTTTCGTCGTGCCAGCCTAAGATGTAGTTAATCGACGACTCAATCATGTTCGCAAAATCTTTATAGTGTGTCATATGAGCGTTATGTTTTGCGCCCAAAATTTCAACCTGCCTGGAATTTAAGATATGTTCCGAAAGATATTCGATACCTCGTTTTTGCCTTTGGGTACTTTCCGAACCGTAGGACAATACCATCGGCAAAAGAATCCTATCGGGATCAAAGGGGGCTTTTTGGCGCAAATTCGTTAATTCGGCAATAAGAGTTTCACCTTGTGAATATAACTCATCTTTAATATTAGGGTTTAGCCTCGACCAGCGGTCTTTACCCAATGAATTTGACATGAAAATATCAACCGCATCATGGGGATCTGTATCTACGGCAATACCGGCTGAAGCCCCGTTAAGGGTAGTCCACCACGGAAGCCAAGATAAAGGCGGTTCATAAATGACACAACCTAAGATATTGTCTAGAGATATAGCCCCTCCCAATGCTATCACCGCTCCGTAGGAATGGCCGATTAAAATCGCGGGAAGTTCACTCAACAAACTGTTAAGATCTGAGATGCTCTCTTCTATGCTACTGCGATAGGGAATTTCAAGATTAATGGATTCTCCGTAACCGCGTCGGTCGTATACCAATATTGCACGGTCTTTAAGTCTGCTCTTCATCCTATAAAAGCTCCGACCTCGATCCAAGACCCCGTGAATAAACACTAAAAGAGGTCCG
The DNA here is from genome assembly GCA_027451605.1 of Acidimicrobiales bacterium. GTDB lineage: Bacteria > Actinomycetota > Acidimicrobiia > Acidimicrobiales > JABEUL01 > JAJZNL01. Next base: position 124 of record DAIDJA010000245.1, on the reverse strand, counting down.
TTTCCCGGAAAAAAACGATAAGTTAGATCGCTCGTGGTAGAAAAATTTGAGATTGTTTCGGCAAGATCCAAATAATTATCCTAATTTGATATAAAGAACATCTGAATTTAACATTCGAAGGAAG
>DAIDJA010000244.1 GCA_027451605.1 Acidimicrobiales bacterium | reverse complement strand
ATTATCACCCACCCTGTATGATGTCAGAGTTGTAAAGCCACTTGACAAAAATATGCTGATTGATGCCGTTCAACACGAAGCGGTCGTCACCCTTGAAGACGGATATTGCTTCGGCGGCGCCGGGTCATATATCTCATCGCAACTTCGCGATTTGGTGTCCGCTCAGGGAGGAATTATGCCTACAATGGAGATTTTGGGAATACCGACGGTATATATTCCGCATGCAAAGCCAAATGCAATTTTATCCAGATTTGGATTGGATGCCCCGGGTATATTTCAATCAGTTCTCAAGGTAGTGGAGCGGGTTAAGAGTAATTCGGAGAACTGAATATTTAAGGCCCTAATCTTCGAATCGGTATTGCCTATTTTCTATTCAATTAATTAATTGAATAATTCCGGGTGGTATGTGTACTTTGTTAGGTCTCGATATTTTCGACGTACATTTTATATTTTGGAAACTACACCAACATCCTTTGAGGTACAAGTCTGTTGGTCATAACACAGTATTTGAGTTGACTTAATTGTTTTTCCCAACTATTTTGGTTGATGTTGTTCTGATTGTATTTGCTTTTTGGTAGATGTAAGAAACCTCAAATATTTTCGACAACATTTATAAGTTGTTGAACGGTGATTAATTCAATTAAAATCAATAAATTTAGTCGTAGGACCATTTCCATGGTCTTTATGGCAGTGATAATGTTGGCATTATCTCTGTCTTCTTGCAGTTCTTCAAAGGCGGCGACTTTGGATAGAGCCACTCTACCTACTTCGTCGGGACAAATTGATTCGAGACCGCAAAGTTGTCCGAAAATTACGGCTGATTCCAATTCGGGTTCCGGACCGTCAAATCAGTTGGGTATATTCCCGTGGCCTCAAAGCCCCTCCGGAATAAGCCCACCTGTTTGGGCACAAACAGCTCATACCCCAAAAACTAATCCCCCGGTGCGTCCCAGCAATTGGAGTGTATCGGGGGGAAATTGGAAGTTAACAAGTGCCAGAAGCGCGAATCCGAAATTGGCATATAATCCACAAGAGCTTTGCGGAGTGCGCGGTAACAGTGTCGATTTGGCTTGGCAAAAAACCACCGGTTCGCCAACGACTGTTATTGCGGTATTGGATTCCGGAATTGAATTTTGCGATCCGGCGGTGGTCAATAAAATATACTTGAATGAGTCCGCACTCCCTCTTCCCGAAAATGCACAAGGTCTCACCAAACCCGAATTAATCGACAGAGGCGTTAAATTTAGCGACGGTAATCCATATGATTTAAATAATTCCGGTGTGTTCAATATTCAGCAGTATTCACAGGATCCAAGAATTCCGAAAACGACCTTTTGTTCCTTGCATCGGGGCGGAGGATATTCATATACAGGTATTTCGCCTGCCGATTTAATTGATGTCTTTGGTACTAAAGGTTCCCCCTACTATATCCATAAGAATAGCCCAACGGGATTTGACGACGCGATTGCCGGGTGGAATTTTGTTAACGATACAAACAATCCTTATGATACGGTTCACTATGATCACGGTACCGGCGAAGCCGAAGATTCGGCGGGCGCTGCGGGCACTTTGACCAAAGAGGTCGGCAGTTGTCCAAACTGCATGATACTTCCCGTACGAGTCGGCGATAGTTTTATGACATCAGGGAATGCTTTCGGCGAGGGCGTCCTTTTTGCCGTTGATTCGGGAGCATCCATGATACAGGAGGCTTTGGGGACATACAATACTACAAAAACCGATACTCAGGCAATTGCCTACGCAGTATCACACGGAGTTCCCATAATTGCCAGTGCGGCCGATGAAGAATCCGAACACTATAACTTGCCGGCTGCCTTAGAACATACCATCGTCGTTAACAGCATAACTCATGATTCATCTTATTATCCTCCGAGCTACCTTTATCTTAACGGTTGTACAAACTACGGCGGCAATATTGCAGTCAGTGTCGAGAGCGCGTCTTGCTCTTCCGAAGCGACCGGTAAGGCCAGCGGAATAGTAGGCCTGGCTATTTCGGCTGCGAATTTAGCTGTGGAACGTGGAATAATAAAACCTTATCCAAACCTAAAGTCCGTTAACGGGTCGCCGGTTAGCCTTTCGGTAAATGAGATTAAGCAACTTGTGACAATGTCGGCAGATGATGTTAACTTTCAAACGGCTGCGGCGGGATTTAAGGGAAACAACTATTCAGTTAAATCTAACGTCCCAGTCGCCAAAACAGTCAGATATCCTACGACTCCCGGCTTTGATCCTTATACGGGCTACGGGAGAATTAATGCGGCAAAAATCGTCAATATGATTATGTCGGGGAAAATACCTCCACAGGCAGAAATTAACGATTTAAGCTGGTTTAATACCTTTAGTCCAAATTCAAGTGTTACGGTAAACGGATTGGTAGGAACACCCAGAGGAGGATCTTGGAGATATGAACTTCAGGTAGGTGTCGGAGTCAACCCGAAACAGTCTGAATTTTATTCGGTTGGTTCCGGATCCGGAACCGGAATATTTACCGGAAAGCTTGGGACTATTGACTTATCCAAAGTTGCCGCATTGTTCCCGAAGGGTACTAATTTTTCAACACTAACCGGGACTGGCTATACTAACGGACCCGATAAGCTGGCCTTTACGATACGGGTTGTGGTTCAGTCTTCAAACAACTTGGTGGGCATGGCCAGGCGGACCGAATATCTAAGCAATGACCCCACCATGTTAGCGGGATTTCCCATAAAGGTTGGAAGTTCAATCGTGGCCCCGATTAAATTTGCACCGATAGGTCCTCACGGAACGCAGGTGATGCTGGTTGCCGATTCGTCGGGGTCTGTAATGGCAATTCAGCAGAACGGAAAAGAACTTCCCGGGTGGCCGGTTTATACGGGTTATGACATCGGGTTCCATCCAGATGAAAGGGCTTTTAAGAGCAGAAACGTTACGGCATTACCCCACGGTGAAATTATGGGTGGTGTGGCTGTGGGCGCACTTGAATCTGCCACCGGAAAATCAACTGAAAATGCAAAATCCGGTTCATTGGACGTTGTGGTGGCGGATCTTACAGGTCATATCTATGCCTTTAATTCAAAAGGAAAACTCCTTAAGGGCTGGCCTACCGAAACGAACAGAAATTATTCGTTGCCGTCTGCTACCAATTACAATAACCGGCTTTTGCCCGGGATTTTTTCGGCGCCCGTTTTGGCTAATCTAACGGGCGGAACAGGAGAAGATGTTGTGGTGTCCTCTATGGACAGACATGTATATGCATTTGAGCCAGACGGTGCGGCAGTTCCGGGCTGGCCGGTTCTGGTTGTAGATCCCAGCCAAGTTCAGTCCGTGGATCCGGTTACAAATAAGATTATCTTTAAAAGTACATCTAATGTCTTAATGGGAACTAAGCTCATGGACTCGCCTGCAGTGGCTCAGATCTTGCCAAACGGTCCACCGGAAATAGTGGTGGGTTCAAATGAACAATAT
>DAIDJA010000243.1 GCA_027451605.1 Acidimicrobiales bacterium | reverse complement strand
GGTGCTTTGGATTGTAGTCAGCAGGTTAAGGACGAAATCGCTCAACGGCGTAAAAAGGCGCAGAAAATTTATGACCTGGATATTTTTGATCTCAGACATAAGATGCCTAAGAAGTTGTGGATAACATTCTATTCGAGGCTTCTTCCAATCGGACAACAGGTCATTTATAGGAAATCAATGGGAGGAAGCACCGGTATCGATGACAGCCACTTTTTTGTCTCTGAATCGGTTGATGACACTATGCCAATCTTATTTGCGGTAGCTAAAGATCCGATTCATTCCGCAGTATGATTTCAATAACGGATGATTTCAATAACGGATGATTTCAATAACGGATGATTTCAAATATGGGAGATTCTAAATATGCAGGCTATAGGATCATGACTGGGGCAAATCGAATATGATGCTAGTCGGTTTAACGGGCGGAATTGGGTCAGGTAAGTCAACGGTTTGTAAGATGTTTGTCGAGCTCGGAGCAAGGCTTCTGGATGCCGATCAGATTTCGCGTCAGCTCTTGAGCAAAGAAGGGGAGGGTTATGGCCCGGTTATTGAGCATTTCGGTTCTGACATTCTTTACGAAGACGGACAAATTAATCGTGAGAGACTTGCCGATATAGTATTTGCCAATAAAGACGAACTCCAGGTTTTGAATTCCATAACTCATCCGCTCGTAGCAAAAAAAATGCTCGACGGCGTTTTAGAACTCAGTAGTGAAAACGCCGTGATTATTTTGGATATTCCTCTGCTGGCTGAAAACCCCAATCGGGATGCCTACGGAATAGAGAAAATTATTGTAGTCGACGCACCTTTGGAGCTTTGTGTTAAGCGATTGGTACAGTATAGAAATATGTCAGTAGATGATGCCGTTCATAGAATTGAACACCAGGCGTCTCGCGAGGATCGCGTAAAGATTGCAGATTATTTGATATCAAACGCCGGTAGTATCGATGATTTGACTCACAGGGTTAAGGAGGTCTATTCTGACCTGATTTCGCATTTAAACATCTAAAATATCTATATCAATATTTGTCAAATTTCGAATACGGTTCCACATTTAAATAGTGAATAATTTCAACATCGAGACTCTTCTATTACCACGGGGAGATCAACCGAAAGCGATTGAATCGCTCTATAGAGGATTTAAATCCGGTAAGAAATTCCAGACTTTAATGGGAATTACGGGTTCGGGTAAATCGGCAACAATTGCTTGGACCATTGAGAAAGTCGGACTCCCTACTCTTATTTTGGCTCACAATAAATCCCTAGCCGCTCAACTTGCCGGGGAGATGCGAGAATTCTTTCCTAACAATGCAGTTGAATTTTTCATATCGTATTACGACTATTACCAACCTGAAGCTTATTTGGCGCAAAAGGACTTATATATTGAGAAGGATTCGTCTATAAACGATGAAATCGATAGATTAAGGCATTCTGCTACTTCGGCGCTTTTAACCAGGAACGATGTAATCGTGGTTGCATCCGTGTCCGCGATTTATGGGCTGGGGTCACCCTTTGAGTATAAGAACAACCTAATACATCTGACACTAGGTGATTCAGTGGATATTAACCAGTTTGTCGGCAAGCTGGTCGACATGCGCTACGACCGAAATGATTTTGACGTTACCAGAGGCACTTTTCGAAAAAAAGGTGACATAATAGATATTCATCCGGCCTATGATGAGACTGCTATCAGGATTTCTTTCTTTGGAGATGAAATCGACTCAATCGGGCGAATAGATCTGGTAACAGGAGAGCTCAGGTCGTCACTAAAGGATGTCACCATTTTTCCGGCAACTCATTATACCACTACTGAATCTAATATGAACCGCGCTGTTGTCGATATAGAGGCCGAACTTGAAAGCAGGTTGGCCGAATTCGAAGCCACGGGAAGACTTTTAGAGGCTCAGAGATTGAAGCTGCGTACTAAAAATGACCTCGATATGATCAGTCAAATTGGTTACTGCAGCGGCATTGAAAACTATTCAATGCATATAGATGGACGAAAACCGGGTGAAACCCCATATTGCCTCCTGGATTATTTCCCGGATAAATTTTTAGTTGTAATTGATGAATCACACGTCTCAATTCCCCAGATTCACGGTCAGTACGCCGGCGACAGATCCAGAAAAGATTCGTTAATAGAATACGGTTTTAGGCTTCCGTCGGCCTATGATAATCGACCACTTAAATTTGACGAGTTTATATCAAAAGTTGATAATGTAATATTTCTTTCAGCGACTCCCGGCAAATATGAGCTCGAGGTTTCATCCAATATCGTGGAGCAGATAATTCGACCAACCGGACTCACTGATCCCGAAGTTACAATAATGCCGACAAAGAATCAAATTGACCGCTTGATTGAATACATCCACAATACTGTTGACGCCGGTGAGAGAGTTCTGGTTACAACATTAACCAAAAAGATGGCCGAAGACTTGACCGATTATTTGGCCGACAAAAATATAAAGGTTAAATATTTACATTCCGATGTGTCGACAGTTGACCGTATCGAGATTATTAGGGAATTGAGACTCGGAGTTTTTGATGTCTTGGTTGGAATTAACTTACTCAGAGAGGGGCTTGACTTACCGGAGGTCTCCCTTGTTGCCATTTTGGATGCCGATAAGGAAGGTTTCTTACGTTCAACTACATCTTTGATCCAAACAATCGGACGGGCAGCCAGAAATTCAAACGGTCATGTTTTACTGTTTGCCGACAGAATTACGGATTCGATAAAAGCCGCCGTGGGTGAGACTAATCGCAGACGCAAACTACAGCAGGAATTTAATGCTCAAAATAATATAGTGCCTGCTACCATTAAAAAACAGGTAAGTAATTTTTTGGAAGAACTGCAACCAAGACTTGATTCTCAGACCAAAACTGCATCAAAACGAAGAAAAAAAGATGACCGCAAATTGGCTGGTGGGCCAGATAGAATTGAGCTTCTGGCTGATTTAAGCATTTTGGGATCCCCCGGCGACCTTTCCGAAAGTGAAGGTGCTATAATTTCAGTCTTAGAACAAAAGATGAAGCTGGCGGCCAAAGACCTTCAATTTGAACTTGCCGCTCAGCTGAGGGACGAAATTAGCCGATTAAAGCGCGAACAAAAGCTATTGGAAGAGCTGAACTAATATATAGTTCTAAAAAACAATGAGATTAGATAAGAGAGTGTAAGCAGATAATGACAGACGTTATATCGATAAAGGGAGCCAGGGAACATAATTTAAAGAATATTTCAATAGATATTCCGCGAGATAAATTGGTAGTTTTAACCGGACTTTCGGGTTCGGGAAAATCTTCATTGGCCTTTAATACCATTTACGCAGAAGGCCAGAGACGTTATATCGAATCGCTGTCTGCTTATGCCCGACAGTTCTTAGGGCAAATGGATAAGCCAGACATTGACAGCATTGACGGCCTGTCACCTTCAATTTCGATTGACCAAAAATCAACTTCCAAAAATCCTCGTTCAACGGTTGGTACA
>DAIDJA010000242.1 GCA_027451605.1 Acidimicrobiales bacterium | reverse complement strand
GTTGCTCTCAAGTCGCTTACGATTTAATTCGGAAAAATCTGACCGCTTCATATAAACTTCCCCCCGAATTTCGATTAAGTCAAGATTTTTAAGGTCTCCATTGAGGATTCTGGGTACTGACCCTATAGTTATCACGTTAGAGGTGACGTCTTCACCTACTGTACCGTTACCCCGAGTGGCGGCACGGACAAGATTGCCGTAACGATATGCAATTGAAAGTGCCAATCCATCGATTTTAAGTTCACATGTATAACTTGGAGTCAAAGAAGTAAGTTTTTGACTTCTCTCAACCCATGACCGCAACTCGTCCGGAGTAAAAACGTTATCCAAACTTAACATAGGAACTAAATGCCTAACCGGAGAAAATACCGCATTTGGGGCATATCCAACTTCGTCAATTATAGACGAAGCTTTTAGTTCGGGGTAGGTCTCTTCTAAGGACTTCAGTTCAAAAATTAAATCATCATAGTCAGCATCAGTAATTTCAGGGGAGTCATTTTGATAATATAGCTGCCTATGCTTTATAACTTCGGCCCTTAAAGCAATTACTTTCTTTAAAATCGACTCATCGGCTCCCATATCAATTCCAATTATACTAACTTGAATGTTGACAAAGGAGCAGGTTGTTACTTAGAAAACATATTTATTGAATCCAAACATTTCGTAACTTCGATAAATCATTAGATAAATTACGACTATAACTCTTAAACCAACCGAGCAAACACCTATGGTCTAGTCTTTGGTGACATAGTTCTGGAAGGATCAGAAATTACAACGTCTTTAACGGCTTCATCGATCCGCTTCATCACTTCGTCCGTAATCTTTATGTCAATAGCCTTAACATTTTCGACCAACTGCTCAGGTCTAGTTGCACCCACAATCGCTCCGGAAATTCCTTCATGGTTTAATACCCAGGCCAGTGATAGTTGTGCCATAGTAGCATCACAGTCTTTTGCAATGGGCTCCAACTTTTCAACTGCTTCCAAAACTTCTTTCCTTAAAAATCCGCTTAGGAAGTTGGATCCTGTCGGATCCGTAGCTCTTGAATCTTTCGGAGGATCCTGACCGACCTTATATTTTCCGGTTAATACACCCTGGGCTAGAGGAGACCAGACTATTTGACCGATTCCCTCGGCGATTGAATAAGGAAGAATTTCCTCTTCAATTACCCTCCACAAAATCGAATATTGAGGTTGATTGGAAACTAACCTAGTTTTCAACTTTGAATCTGCAACGGCTAAAAATCCCGCAATTTCTTCAACACGCCATTCAGACACGCCCAAATATAATACTTTTCCCGATGAGACTAAATAGTCAAAAGCTTCCACAGTTTCTTCTATTGGGGTTTCGTAATCATATCTATGCGCCTGATAAAGATCAATATAATCGATACCCAAACGTTTTAACGAATTGTTGCAGGATTCCACAATATGTTTTCTGGACAGTCCGCGGTCATTTGCACCGGGACCGGTTGGCCAAAATACCTTAGTAAAAATCTCCAAGTTTTCACGTCTTTGACCTTTTAGGGCATTTCCGAGCACCTCTTCGGCCTTTGTCATTGCATATACGTCTGCGGTGTCAAAACTTGTTATGCCAAGATCAAGCGCTTGCTTAACACAAGTAGTCGCCATATCTTGTTCAATTTGGGATCCGTGCGTGAGCCAATTGCCGTAAATAATCCTTGATATCTTAAATCCGCTTGAACCCAATCTATTAGTCTTCATTTAAATTTCCTTTTTAAATAAGATGCTTAATTAACGTATTTTACAATATATAGCATACCTATTGGTTTTTAATCTTGTTCAATTTTATTGCCTTTATACGATTTGCGTAACTTTAGGGCAAATTACACATTAGTTTATTAATATCTGCCGTCAACAGTTATTTCCAACAAACACTAACACGTTAAGTAACGACTTAACTGACATAAATTACAAACAATTCATGTCAATAGGAATTAAAAAGTGAGATGATTACCTAGTGGTTGTGGCATTCGGCGAAATCACTTGATAGCCATAGACTTTTACATCTCCGCCCTCCGGTTTCCACACCCGAATTTCAATTTTAGACGCAGCGGATGGCTCTATTGGTAAAACTCGGAATACACTATTGCCGGCAAATGCCGACTGAGAAGAAGCACCATAATTATTCCCGGTAAAGTATAGTGTTTCAATTCCGTTTGTAGGAGGTATTTCGCGTCGCAATAATAGCTGCGAAGTTTCAGGATCCCAAACCTCAACATAACAATTACTGGTAGTACTCAAAGTTACAGAAAGATTAAAACCGACATTTGGATAGTCCAAATATCCGTACGCAACAACATATCCACTACTTGTGTCGCTTTGCACATACCAACTATTATAATTCCCGCTGACCACCGGATAACCTGCAACACCTGACGTCAAAACTGCAGGATAATTTAAAGTTTCGTAATTCGACGGCACCTTTAAAATCTGACCGGAATGCATATGATGCACTTCAATAACCCAAGCATCGCTAGAATGAAATTTTAATTCGCCTCCTAAATTATTCATCAAATAATTAACCAATTGATAAGAGTAGGCAGGACTAGTTAGAGAGATGCCTTCGCGTGGCGTAATGACGAACCAAACGTTTTCAGTTCGAATGACAATTTGAAAATCACCGATTATAGTGTATAAGTGACGTCTGTTCCCAAATCTACCACTAATACCTTGTGACGCAACCACTTGGTCTTTCTGAGGTATGGAATTTAACGCTTCGTTCAAAGTATTTGCGGTGACCGCAGACACGGAAACCCATTGATAGTTAGTTCTCGGCAACCACACCACTGTCCACCCTAAAGCATAGATGATAACCATTAGAAGGGCGATCTTTGCAGTAACATTTCTGCTTCGCGAACCTGAAATATACCATTTATTTATAAAATAGATCGTTCCTATTGTAGTAAATATGAAAATTGGTAACCCCTGAAATGAAACTATGGCGAAAGCCCGGGACAAGATATTTGCCCCCAAGACGGTAGCATCAATTAAAAAGGCGTATCGAGTAAATATGCCCAAAACTCCACCGGGAGCCAAATTTGCTAGTATATTCCACTTCTCAACCCAAAATTCCTTTAAGACATTTTGTGGGTGAGTAGCCATTATAAAAAATATACCTATAAAGCCAACCCCGTAACTCTTGGATCCATCATTCGCTAAGTAGCCATAAACTGCCCCAGCGGGCATAAGATCGTTTGCGTGAAACCAATAATTTAATCCGAGAAACATGAATATGCATACCGAAAGAAGGGAAAAGCCACGTTTTCTAAACGAAGGATTTAAAAACATCAACAATATTGCTAAAGAAATCACGTATGTTACTTCAACTAGACCTCCTGTCATTGTCAATAATGACCAAAAATACATCCTCCTCCATCTGTTATCAAAAGCTGACTTGGAAGCAAGAATAAAGAACATCAAACAAAATGGTTCTGTATGGATATCGAAAGAAAGAGCCCAATAGGTCCAAGGATTTATCAA
>DAIDJA010000241.1 GCA_027451605.1 Acidimicrobiales bacterium | reverse complement strand
TCCTTCAAATAAAACCTTCTTCGGAAACTCTACAACTTTCTTTCGGAGAACTTCATATCCCGGAGGCAGGAAATACATAGCCGCGTGAAGCTGTCCGCAAAACGTTTTGGTCTGTCCCATATGCTGTAAAAGCACTACATACTTTGCTTCTTCGGGCAGTTGGTCGACGCCTTGCTCGACCCTTTCTTTGATATATTTTACCACAGCCGGGGCGTTTTGGGAAGCGTTATTTTTGCAATCTTGATAATCGCAGGTAATCTGAATAGTCGTTTCAATCGCCATTGGAGACCTCGAAGTATTGTTTGAGTAGATCGATCCCGCTCTGCATCCGAAGCCTCACGACTCGACGATTGACCCCCAAGTCATCGGCCACCTGTTCCTGTGTTTTGTTCTGGACAAACAACTCGTATATCACTCGAAATTCATCGAAGGGAAGGCTCAGAATTGCTTTCTCCAGTTCTTCAGAGGTGGCGTCTGGTTGTTCTTCCTCGGGGGAGCCTACCTTCATCGCCCGGTGATAAATCTTGGGGTCAGACAGAGAATCAAAGTGAATCTCCGGCTTCGTTTTGTGGCTCGGCCTGTACTGGCTGTCCAGTTTCCGGATATCCCTGATCTTGCTGACGCAGATCACGTAGGCATATCGCTTGTCTTCTCCGAGTTCAATCCCTTTCTCCAGATGCTTTTGCTTTTCTAACAGGGCCGTATAGCACTCCTGGGTCATATCATCCCAGTCCTGTTGCCGGACTTTCAGATTGGATAGAACCCGCTTGATTACCGGATCGTATTTGAGAATATCGACTTCCATTTAGTGTCCTTCTTCGGACTTGATTTTTGCTGATTGCCAGCGCCTATTCCCGTGAGCGGAATCTGGGTGTCCTTGATGGCAATCGTGACATAAAGCTTCACAGTTTGATAATGACACTTCTCCTCCGGAGCCCTTCGGAATCTTCTCATTCATTTCAAAAGAATCCCACCTGATATAGCGTCCGCAGCGTTCACATTCATGCAATTCTCCTCCTGCCGGTGAATCTCCTCCACACCGTTCATAGACACGTTCCCGGATAGCCTTAACTGCATCCGCTTTCGTCATTATCGCGATATGATCTTCCGGGAAATTCCTCCAACTTCGGTCCCGAAATATCCGGCACGGGAGCCCGGAGTCGTCGAGTTCAACATGGACCAGTTTAGATTTCATGCGATCTCCCAGTCGTCGGCTAAAAGATCGGTAAGTTCGAAAGGCTCCATGTCAATATTGTTATCAGTAGTATTGATACCCTTTCGACCCTCCTTTTTGTACCCAAACCCCGGGAAGAAGTTCTTGCGACGAACGATCTCCCCGTCTTCCATCCACAATGCAGCCTGTTTAATATCCGCCATTGGTAATCTCCGCAGACCATGTGCTTAAGCTCTCCCGAACCGCCGCCATAAAGACCTCGTGCTTCCACACGTGCTCGGCGTGCTCGTCCGGAGGAGCGAACATCTTCCTCCCTACTTCCCAGAACTGGTCGATCTCTTGGCGCTCCTCTTCTGTCGCGTAGAGACCGCCCAGATCGAGCCACGCTCCCTTGACGTCTTCGTGGATATGCAGAAGTTCGTTGACTCTGACCCGGAGTTGCTTGGCGGTTACACCGGGTCGGGAGGCGTAGTCCATTATCCGGACGGAACCGGCGGTGTCTTCTGTCTGGTTATCCGGGTCCAGAATTTCTGTTTCTACATTCCCACCCTCCTTCACAAGCCGCCTCAACTCATGAGCCTTACTGATCCCCACGGCTTCAAGAGAGGACTCGGACATCAGGGGCAGTAGGGTTTCGGCGACCGACAGGATGGCATACACCTGAGACCGTTCACGCCCGATCTTGGTACGGACGAATTCAAGGTAGGAGGAGAACCGGTCATACCCGTATGCGATCCAGTATTGCTGGTTCTTGACTTCTCGGAGCAGGCCCCCAAGTCTTGCGTAGCTTTTGGCTAAACGTAGTTCATGCGCCGATATCTGGGACAGGAGCGAATCGATGTCGGTGGCCAGCTTCATGGCCGCGTCTTTGTTCAAAGGTTCGAGATAGGTTGGTTCGGTCATTTCTTCTCCCCCACCGGCATAGTTAATACCACGACATTTCCGGCTTCCAGCCGGATCGGACTATTCGTTACTCCCAACGTAGCTTCTTCCTCTCCGGCCCGGCTCAAAAAGGCTGACAGGTATTTTTCCGTGATCTTCAGATCGACGACCTTCGGATCAAACACCGGGTCCGGGTCAACTTGCTCATAGTCCGCTTCGTCCGATCCTACCGACCCCGATCCAACATTCTTAAATTGTACCACATTTTCTTCAAAATGTACACCGATTGCTCCCTTGTCTACGGTATCATCGATTAAGGGTTCGACGGTGCGAAGGGCGGACAACCATTCCTGCGGCTTCAGAACAAAAGAGGTGTGGGGTCTCATGGCCAGCAGAGCGTCGAAATCCGGATACTTCTGGACCGGTCTGGCCGCATAGATAGTAGTTGTCTGGTCCCTCAGAATCAAGCGTTGGTTGGTGTCCCCTACCAATATCGTCTCGCTGTCCATTGCCTGAACGACGGTGCAAGCGGTCAGGTTAATGAGGGCCCGGAATTGCAGAGAGACCGGGGTCTTGACGGTCACGGTTGTCAGTACTACTGCGTCGGTGCCGGTGACTCGGTATCCGGAAGACTCCGTTTCGTCCAGTCCCAAAGGAAGGTTCTGAAACAGGACAACACCCCCAAAGGCTGCGGACTTGGCGGTCGATGCCGAAGCTGAAGCTACAGCGAGGGCCTTCTTGAAATCTGGCAGCTTGATTTCCAGATTGTATTTTGGAAGCTCGGGGCGCACCACAGGCTGAACTGGCTGAGTTTCGAGGTCCACTTTCGCCCGGGCCGATTTGATTTCGATATACCGATCAAACTGCGTGATCTCGATTTGCCCGGACATCCGGTTGATAACCTGTGTCAGTTTCTTCCCGGAGATATTCAACGCTCCAGTCAGTCCGGAAAATGGACACAACACGTCCACGATTGCATCCGAATCCTGTGCCGAGACTCCCTTCTCAGACAACTGGAAGGTTTCGGTCCGCAGAGGAGCCAGCTTCTTGAGAGCATGTTTTAGATCACTCGCTGCGATGTTCATTCTTCCTCCATGCTGGCCACGTGGTTAGGTCGTTGCTTTCTTCGTCCGATTGCGGGAGGGACTGGTTGTAGGAACTTTTGATTTTGTCTAAATCTCTCCAATGGGTATAGATTTCCGGGGGACGTTTTGATCCACAAGCGGGACAAGTCCATGCCCACACTATTTCGGCAACACTCTCTATGGTTCCTTTGTACTCACAATTCCTGCAATGTATATCAAACATTCAAAAAATCCTCGTTACTATGTGTTGTATCGATTTGCTCGAAGGAAGCGAACTCACCAAAGGATGTCAGATAGCAGGCAGAGTTTCCGGTGCCCATCGAGCGTCCCTTCAAAAGCTTCACCAGTGTTCGGTCCTCGTAAACTCC
>DAIDJA010000240.1 GCA_027451605.1 Acidimicrobiales bacterium | reverse complement strand
ATCATTAACTGCTGAACGAGCTCTTACCAGAGCGGTTCCGCCGCCGGCTACTATGCCTTCTTCGATGGCAGCTCTCGTAGCTGAAAGAGCATCTTCGATTCGATGCTTCTTTTCTTTCAACTCAACTTCGGTAGCTGCACCAACTTTGACAACTGCGACACCGCCGGCCAATTTGGCAAGCCTCTCCTGAAGTTTCTCTCTGTCCCAATCGGAGTCCGTGTCATCAATTTCTCTTTTAATCTGAGAAATTCTTCCTGCTACGTCCTCCTTGGAACCGGCTCCTTCAACAATTGTCGTGTTATCCTTGGTGATGATTACCTTACGAGCTTGTCCCAAAAGGTCAACCGTGGTGTTTTCCAGCTTAAGACCAATCTCTTCAGAGATAACTTGGCCGCCGCTTAAAACTGCCATGTCCTGAAGCATAGCTTTTCTTCTTTCACCAAAGCCGGGAGCTTTAACTGCTACAGAAGTAAAGATTCCCCTTATTTTGTTGACAACCAATGTAGCCAAAGCTTCACCTTCAACGTCTTCGGCTATGATTAACAGCTGACGTCCGGCTTGCATAACTTTTTCAATTACCGGCAAGAGGTCGTGAACGGAAGAGATCTTTGAATTGGAAAACAAAATATAAGGGTTTTCCAATTCCGCTTCCTGTCGCTCTTGATCGGTTACAAAGTAAGGTGAAAGGAATCCCTTGTCAAACTGCATACCTTCGGCAAAATCAAGTTCCAATCCGAAAGTGTTGGACTCTTCAACCGTTACGGTACCGTCTTTACCGACTTTGTCAATCGCTTCGGCTAAAATATCTCCGATATTTTTGTCCGCTGCCGAGATTGAAGCTACCTGAGCAATTTCAGACTTATCTTCTATCTCTTTAGATTGACCGGCAATTGATTCGACAGCAGCGGCAACAGCTTTGTCGATACCTCTTTTTAACAAGAGGGGAGACGAACCCGCCGCTACATTTCTTAAACCTTCTCTGACCAAAGCCTGGGCCAATACCGTAGCCGTTGTTGTTCCGTCACCGGCAACATCATTGGTCTTGGTCGCCACTTCTTTGACAAGCTTGGCACCCATGTCTTCATATGGATCTTCAAGCTCAATCTCTCTTGCTATGGTTACTCCGTCATTGGTTATTGTGGGAGCACCGAACTTCTTTTCTAATACTACGTTCCGGCCTTTTGGTCCCAAGGTAACTTTTACCGTGTCGGCTAGTTTGTTAACCCCGGCCTCCAGGCCCCTTCTGGCTTCTTCGTCAAACTTTAATATTTTCGACATTACTTACCTACCTTTGCCAATACCTCTCTTGAAGACAAAATAATCAGGTCTTGTCCGTCTACGGTAATTTCGGTTCCTCCGTATTTTGAATATACGACTACGTCACCCACGGCGACCTCCAATGGAATCAATTCACCGTTAGACTCAAGCCTTTTACCGTTTCCGACAGCCAATACCTCGCCTTGCTGAGGTTTTTCTTTGGCGGTATCAGGAATTACCAACCCCGAAGCTGTAGTCTCTTCCGCCTCAAGCGGCTTAACAACAACTCTGTCTTCTAATGGTTGAAGTTTCATTTATTTCTCCTTTCATTACTAAAATTAGCACTCTCATTCCCTGAGTGCTAATTTTAGCAAACTTTAGAGGGGGTTCGTTCACAGTCTGATTTATCGCTTAAAATCAGCGATTTCAGGCTAAGAATTGACGTATTGTAACGGCAGCGTGGAATAAACAGAATCAGTCATTTTTCCGGGACCGTCCTTGATTATCCTAAATCCAGCTACAGCACCTATCATTGCTGCGTTGTCGGTACAATCCTTTTTCATAGGAATCATTGGCTCAAGACTAAATTCTTCTGCTACGGATGCTACGGCAGTCCGCAACAGTGAATTCGCTGCCACACCCCCGCCTATAATCAAGGTTTTAGGGTTATAAACTTTAATTGCGGCCGTTATTCTCGATAAAAGCATATCCACGACAGCTTTTTGGAATCCCGCCGAAATATCTTCGGTCGAAACCTCCAGGTTATCTTTTGCATATCTTATAACGGCGGTTTTAAGGCCGGAAAATGAAAGATCCAAACTATTTTTAATCTCTGCCCTCGGAAATCTAATTTTTTTATCATCACCATGCATGGCAGCTTTGTCGATAGCTGGACCTCCCGGAAATCCAAGATCAAGATATCGGGCAATTTTATCGAAAGCTTCACCCGCGGCATCATCAACGGTTTGAGCAATAAGATGATATTGACCCAGTTCGGTCATATTAAGTAAAATTGTATGACCTCCGGACACAAGCAACACTAATGCCGGAAGCTCCGGAGGATTTTCTCTGTCTAAAAATGATGCTACAAGATGCCCCTCGAGGTGATTCACTCCTATGTAAGGAATTCCCAAACTAAAAGCCAAGGCCTTTGCATAAGAGACTCCAACCATCAGAGAGCCTAGAAGTCCCGGACCGTGAGTTACCCCTATGGCATCAATTTGATCGAAAGATTTAAAAAGGGAATCTCCCAAATTAGCGTGGGTCAAAGCTTCTTCGACAACATAATCGATATTATCCAAATGTGCCCGGGAAGCTACTTCCGGAACAACTCCTCCGTATTTGGCATGAATATCGATCTGCGACGAAATTACCGAAGATAAGGTCTTGGGAGAAAAGTTTTTAGCCGTGATATCGGTTTTATAGGAGTCGTTTATCTTTATTACCGCCACGGCAGTCTCGTCACAAGAAGTTTCGATTGCAAGAATATTCACTTTGTCTTAAGACCTTCCTTTAAATTATTAAATCTAAATTCATATTCAACTCCGCACACGCCGTTTAATATCAGCACTAACGCATCCTCAACGGGTTTTGTATAGTAATTCCTCCTGACCGCTACCGGTCCGAAGCCAAATTTGGTATAAAGCCCAATCGCCGGTTTATTTGAAGCTCTCACTTCCAATACGATACTGTCAATTAGATTTGACTTTGCAAAATTTATCATTTCAATCATCAGCTTCGTGGCAACTTGCGATTTTTGAAAGGACCTGGTGACTCCTATACTCATAATGTGGACCTCGTCATAAAATATCGCGCCAATTGAATATCCTATAATTTTGGCTTGACATTCTGCTACAAGACAAGACCTTTTATCTGATTCGAGTTCGGCCACAAAAGAGTTGTATGACCAGGGCGGGCTGAAAAGCTCATTTTCCAGCTCCAAAATTTCCCCCAGATCATCTAGGGTCATCTTTCTTAAAGTTACTTCCATTAGATTAAATTTAGTTTTGCCATAATTCAATCGGACTATCTACTGTCGGGTTTGCCATCCGATTTTAATGTTTGGGGGTCGTAAATAGATGGGCTTTAAATCCGAAGAACAGACTGCATTCTGCGATAAACGATCACCGGCGATCTTTATGAGTGTCTTGACTGACGGTACTTCAAACATTTCACTTCGGATTAACGAGACATTAAATCTATCTTCGGCTTTGGCCATACTATTAAGCTCTTCAAAGTATCTGTTGACTCCGGACCCATACA
>DAIDJA010000239.1 GCA_027451605.1 Acidimicrobiales bacterium | reverse complement strand
TCTATTACTGCTTGTTTGGCAACTTCGGCCCATTTTGTGACAGTTTCCTGAGCTTCGTTTAGTAGTTCATTTGGATGTATGTCCACAACTCCATAGTGGGCTAGGGCGACTCTATATGGCTTAACTTCGATAAAACGCTGCAATGAGTTTATTGCCTTAAAGAGATCAAAGTCGGCGGGTGGAGAGGATGGTCTTAGGATTCCCGCCTCCGGTAATCTGACGCCTACGGCATCTCCGGCGAAAAGAAGACCTGATTCGGAATCCAACAGCGCTACATGATGTTTGGCGTGCCCGGGAGAGTCAATAGCGGTCAGTTTTCGTCCGTTACCAAGTTCAATTTCATCATTGTCATTAAGAATCACAATTCTATCAGCTTGAGTCGGCTCCAGACGTCCGTAGAGACTATCTAGCAATGTCCCATAAACCAATGCAGCAGAATTTATCAGCCTCGTTGGGTCGATGAGATGTTTTGCCCCTAATGGATGAACGTAAATTTTTGCATTTGGAAAAGCTTTTGCGACATCGCCGATGCCTCCGGCATGATCCAAATGAATGTGTGTAACGGCAGCACCATATAAATCTTTGCGGTCAATTCCCAGATGATTTAAGGCACCTAAAAGTATCTCAATAGAGCTTTGTGAACCTGTCTCTATCAAAAAAGGGCGGTCTCCGGTCAGTAAATAACCGGCGGTTACGTGATTCCAACCTCCCAGAAATGTATCTATCTCAACGGTATCTGTCCCGATGGTAGCAATAAGCGTACTAATGTCAATTTTTCCAATTTCTTCCATAATTTAAATCAGTTCAATCGCGGTATTTTTTGTATGTTTTGTGTATCCACGTTTGATTTCGTTCCTTGCCCGCTAAGGTTTTTATCTTTTCCTTTAAGTGAACTTGGAAATCAGAATGTTTACGAGAGTCAAATTCTTCCAAATTAAATGCTGAATTTACCAAAGAAATATGTGAAAATGCCTGAGGGAAATTGCCTACCTGCCTTTGGAGCGTTGAATCATATTCTTCTGAAAGTAATCCGACCTCATTTGTAATTGAAAGTAGTTTGTCAAATAGCTCATAGGCTTCATCTTTGCGATTGCAAATTGTTAAGGCATCCACTAACCAGAACGAACATGCTAAAAATGCACCTTCGTGTCCGGTAAGTCCGTCAACTTGACCGTCTTCGTCCACCTGATATCTCAGAACAAATCCGTTTTCCATGAGTTCATCTCGGATGGTAAGTACTGTTTTTACGACTCTGTCATCAGAAGGATCTAAAAATCCATTAGTTGCCATAAGTAGCACACTGGCATCGAGTTTACTTGATCCATACGACTGAGTAAAAGACTGTCTGTTTTCGTTCCAGCCCTGTTTTAGAACCTGAGCCTTTATGGAATCCCGTAGAATCTTCCAACCTTGAACATCGCCTTCCAAATGAAATTCTTCAACGGCCTTTATTGCCCTGTCAATTGCAACCCAAGCCATAACCTTTGAATGAGTAAAATGACGCTTTGGTCCTCTGACTTCCCAAATACCGTCGTCTGGCTGGTTCCAGGATTTTTCGACAAACTCAATAAGCAGTTTTTGCAGATCCCAGACCGTATAATTGTCGGAAAGTCCGCAAGATCTGGCAATATGAAATGCTGACATAAGTTCCCCGTAGACGTCAAGCTGGAACTGCGAAGATGCTGCATTGCCGATTCGGACCGGCTGGGAGTTTTCATATCCGCTAAGCCAGTCAATCTCAAACTCAGTTAGCCTTCTTTCGCCAGCCGGACCGTACATAATTTGAATCTTTTCCGCATCTCCGGCAACAGCTCTTAACAGCCAGTCTCGAAAGGCCAAGGCCTCTTCTGCAAACCCTGCGCGAATTAGGGCTTCCAGTGTCAAAGATGAATCGCGCAACCAGCAGTATCGGTAGTCCCAGTTTCTTGATCCTCCGATAGCTTCCGGTAACGAAGTAGTCGGAGCGGCTACAATTCCTCCTGTAGGATGGTAAGTCAGAGCCTTTAACGTTAAAAGCGATCTTCTAACTTGTTTTGCATATTTGCCCGAATAGTTACAATTGGCAATCCAGCTTTGCCAGTATGTGACGGTTTCTCTAAGTTCATAAATTGCATCCGCCGGTTTGGGTGATTTTCTGAACGAAGGATGGTAGATAATTTGAAACGGAATTGTGCTTCCTTGATTTATTTCGAATTCTGCAATTGTGGAAAAGTTCTCTCCCCAAAATTTAACATCGCTATAAAAGCTGACGGCTTCAGGCCCGGCAGCTGCCGTTAAATGTCCTTCGTGCGATATGACCCAGGGGACGGTGTCACCGTAGTCAAATCGGAGTGCTAATTCCAGCCGAACTTTTGAAGTGCCTTTTAGGCCTTCGACGATTCTTATAACCCTTGGCGTATCGTCAAAGATTGGCATAAAATCAACTACTTTAAATGATCCCGTGGCGGTCTCAAAGGTTGTCTCGAGTACCAATGTGTCTTCTATATATGATCGACTTGAACTGTAGTTCTCGTCGATCGGAGAAATTTGAAAATACCCGTTGTTTTTATTGCCCAAAATTTTGGCAAAAATTGCCGGTGAATCAAATCTCGGAATGCACAGCCAGTCAATCGAGCCGTTTTTAGCTATAAGCCCTACTGTGTGGGTGTCACCGATAATTGCGTAATCCTCTATTTTATTAAAGCTAGCCATTTCTGTGTACTTTCATTTAATATAAAAGGTTAACATATTCGGTCGGAATTTTTAAGTTCACCCACAGTTTGCCATTTTGAATTAATGATTGTTGGCAAACCAGACAGCAACTGAGTCCGCAATAAATTTAGAGATTTCCGACGTATCGTTGTCCGATCTCCACTTAATCCTAAATTGAATCGGGCCTTTGGTTGAATCTATGTACAGATTGTTAAGTTTAAGTAGCTTGTTTACCGGCCCGGTTTTGATCCGCAGCGACTGTATCTTTCCAAAATAGATTAGGTCCCAACGCTTTTTGACAATTCCGTAACTTAAAACTGCCGTTTCTTTGGTTAGTCCCAAACGATGAACATTTGCCCAAAAAAGACCTTTTATAAATGCAATTTTCGGAGGGGAAATCATCGTCACGCTTAAGTCAAATTCGGGTTGGATATTTTTAATTAGTGAAACAGCCGTATAAAATGAACAAGCCGGTATAATCGTCAGATTTTGTCTGTTAACTCGCGTTTTATTTGAGGTGCCGGCCAAATTTATTTGAAGTCGATACAATCTAAGAAGTTTCCATAACATGGGTTGTTCGATTCTAAGAGCCTGTACCCTGTTAAACGGGATAGTTTCATGGTTAACTGTCAAGAGCCCGGAAGTTATTCGAAGGGAGTCGTTCATAATATCAATTTTGTAACCCGAGAGCCGCGAAAAACGGCGCCATAACTCACTTCCCAAAGAGACGATAATCGGTATGGTTATTCCGACGGATATGCCCACAGCATTTTTTGACTGAGCTATTAAAGTTATAATTATCTCGATTAGCGCTATTAAGAGCGAAGGGATAAT
>DAIDJA010000238.1 GCA_027451605.1 Acidimicrobiales bacterium | reverse complement strand
ATACGGCAAGATCTCTCGTAAAGGGTAAAAAAATTAAACCAAAAGACGGCTTTTTGGCAATTATCGCACTGTTCAAATTTCGCTTTAAAAGCGGGCCGCCATAAATACCGTCTAATTGAGCTTATCGACTGCTTACTCAACTATAATTGCCTAGAATCATAATTACTGATACCGAGATTAGTTTCAATAAAATGCCGTATAGTACGGTGCCCTGCAATCGGTGAACTTTCTGTTTTTTAGCGGAGCAGGGGGATAATAACGGTTTACATATATTGAAAAGCCGCCATATGAATGAAGCAGACAAAAATCTGCAGCAAACACCTGAGCTGGTTCCGGCGGATTCATGATTACAGAGGTATTGGGTTCACTCCAGCTATAGGCAAAGGCATCGGTAACAACGATATTTGCGTTCATGATCGCCTCTTTCAATTTTTGTGGATAATATTGTCCGATAGCCGGATATAACAAAATATATTTTGAAGATGGGTGCAACTGAGGGAACAGATAATACAAAAAGGCATCGTTTATCGGAATAATTCTAAGATTTGGCGTTCCGACAAAAAGGGAAGAATTCTTACCCGCAACCGAATCTACCTCCCTCATCGCCGACATCAAATAGCTTGACGTTGCAGAGTCCTGTACATAGTAAGTGCGCCCAAGGTTGCTAACCGAAGTATTCTGATTTTGAGTGATTCCAACCGAAGTCTCAACTTCATTAACCGCCGGTGCCAAATAATAGGTAGGAATTACGACAACCAGAAGCAAAATGAGAACCGCTAAATTGATGTATTTAAACTCTATAACACCGGCCCGAAGAGGGGCCATATCACCTATAATTGCCGCAATTGCAACAAATCCCAACACCAAAGTGGAAAGTATATGAGTTGAGTCGGCCCTCTCAAATGCATAAGGTACGGTGCCTAATTCCAATATTATTAGTGCATATACTTCGGGTTTTAATTGTTTCCTACGCAAAACTGTATAAAATGCAATTGCCAAAAGTAACAAACTTATAAAGCAGACAACGTAAAACATCACCACAATCTGCATTGGAAACGACAATTGCGGAATAAACCATGAAGGTCTCGAAAATAGCATGTCCATTACATCGAAAAAACTGCTTAGATGCGCTGAATTAGGGGGAATCGGCAAATGATTGCCCGGTGCCTGAATCCGCGGGTTCACCACGAATACAAAATAGAGTCGACTATATCCTGAAAATGCGCCTTGTACAATGTATCCAAGTAAGGTCAACGACGACCCCGCAACCAAATACTTTCTAAAGTTTTTCGCTGTCTTAAAAAATACCATGACTAAAATCGGAAATATCGTGATGAGAAAATCAAACCGAAAAAGAAGACTTATCGATGCTACTGCCCCAATAGAGAAATATAGGGTTGGTTTGGTGGAAATTCTGTCATCACGAAGGAGGGATATCAAAAGTATCATAAACACTGCAAAAGCCATCCCGCCTATCCACGGTAACGCCCCAATCCCTCCATAAGTACCCGATATGAAAAATATCTCAATAATTAGACCACAGATAAAACCGATTGCCCTGGACCGCCTAAATCCGATCAGATAACTCGAAATAATGAATAAAAGTTGATAACTCGCACCTACCGTCCTCTCCAAAACTACACTCGCTCCGAAGATTTTAAATAGATATCCGATAATCCAGACTCCCATCGGTCCGTAAATTAAATTAAAATCTCGATATGGCACGTACCCTTTTGCAAATAGCGAACCCATAGAGATAATGTATCCTTCATCAATCTCACCGCCAACTCGACGATAACCCTGAATGAGCGAGACCCCATAAATAACTAAAATAATAATCAGGAGTCGATGTTTAATTAAAAACTTTTTAAACTGCATGGAGAATTTGAACTTCTTGGAGCTTTCCGACAATTGATGACATTTAGCGCCACCTCAAAGAAATAACGGTGTATTAGGTTTAGCCAAATATCTATCTTATCGAATGTATTAAATAAAAACCGTTAGTCAATCAATAATTTTAACTAAGTTCTGGCCTTGAGAGCATATAACTCATCTTATCTTCTACATATCGAAAAATAAAGTCACGGAAATATGTGAATATGTATCACTTTACTCAAGTGAAGCAAAGCAACTAAAGTTACCTCGCTGATTATTTCGCATTTTATTGCTTATAAATAACTTACGAATTAATATTAAAGGCGTCGCCTCTGAGTTTAGTCAATTCGGCGACAACATATCTCTGGTGCTCTTCGGCATCTTTCTTTGCCGCAGCCGGACTCCATCTGCCTTTCATGGTAAATATAAACGGAATAAATAAAATTACACCGCCAAAGCAAACCCAGAACCAATTCCTCCACTGGTTAGGCGCTTGTTGTGATCCTTGCTGTAGTGCCAAAAGAGCATTTTGATGTTCCTGTAAAAACTCTAGCTGAGGCTTAATCTTCGATATGGCAATCAGGTTGTTGATTCCTTTAACTCCCCCACCGGCAGCCTTTATTCCGGCATTCAAAAGTGACGGCGGTATCAGCGAAGGATTCGAATACGATGAGAGTTTGGTAAACAGCGCCGGATCCTTCTGAACGATTGCAATCAATTTTCCATACTTACTTTCGATGGCCAAAGCTTTGGGGACGTAGACCTGTGCGGCTTGATTATCGACGATCTTATTTGTGGAGCTAACGACGATCGGTAAAATTAAGAGAGAGATTGCAACGACAAACCGCAACAAACTTCCCCATATCGAGAGTCCGGTTGCGACAAGTGCCGGATTTCTGCTTTCCACAGTTTCAGTGAATCCTGCCATCCAAGTCGCATATACCATACCAGAAAAACTGAAAAACACACAGGTAATAAGGACCAGTGTATAGTACCCGGTCGCAGGCTTCATGGTATAATCAATCAGAATTAACGTCGTAACGGCACAGCCGATTGAGCCAATAAGCATAAAGGGCTTTCTGACCTTGAATAGGTCCGACAATAGACCAAAAACCACCAGGGCTATACAGTTTGCGCCCCAAATCCAGGTGTCGATTCCGTTGGCTTGCTGTACCGTAAATCTAACCCCATTGTGTTGAAATACTGTGGCAAAATATATAGTAAAAAAACCCGAGGCCGTGTAATACATGATTAGAAGAATACTTATTGCAAATGCAGAACCCAAAATATCGGCTTTAAACATTTGTGAAAAAGCGTTTTTTGTGGCATTTTTAACATCCAATCCCTTGGCTTTTAATTCAATTAACTCTAAATCTTTGCTTGAAACCATCAACTGATCTCTAAGTTTTGGAGAAAGTTCCCTTAAAAACACAACGGAAATCACGAAAACTACAATTCCGGAGACTCCGGAGATAATAAAGGCTCTCTGCCAATTGCTTGAATCCGCACCAAGAAAATGTGAACCGACCAAAGAAGAGGTCAGCACTCCGGCAACGGGCCCTAGGGTCCAAAATCCCATTGCGGAAGCCCTACCCAACTGAGGGGTGAAATCTCTCACCAAAGCAGGAGTCGCTACCAATATTATCCCTTCGAAAAGACCT
>DAIDJA010000237.1 GCA_027451605.1 Acidimicrobiales bacterium | reverse complement strand
GATCATTAGGGCAATTAGACCGTATGATCGTAAATTCGATTAGTTAGAAATTATCTTTAGCCAATGGAGAAAAATTTAAAAGTTAAGAAATGTGAGCGGTCCGTTCGTTGTTATGGCAACAAGAACAAAATTAAGGACGGTCGAACTTAAGTAAGTTGACAAATAAATTATTTTGTTCATTGTTAGTAGTTCATTCAGGATTGACGCAGGCCATTACCTTAATTCGGTGACATTCGAGTAGCTACCGCAAGCGGCAACTATACCCTATTCAGATATTCATTGCCCTTAGGGTTCCTCCAAATATGACAGCTTGCGGGACGAGGTATCGCTAGACTTTTTGCGCCGCTCCTTGAAAGAAGTCAGCCCTACCAATCGTCCATTATTGGGTGCATTTGAGCTGAGATTTGCAACAAACAGACGAGGGATAGTTTATGGTCAACATCATCAGAGAATCGATACTTTCAAGGACTGGTTCACCAACCTTTACTGTTGTCAATGGTGGGGGATTATGTTGATATTATGTCGCGAGTCTTAAAACCACCACTGTATGCATTCTTTTAGATAGCTTCTGTGATGGGTATCGTGCAGGCGAAATTAACTCACTCAATCGGATAAAAGTTGAAATTGAATTCGGAACTCAAACATTTAGTGAACACCTGCAAAACAGCGGTCGACGTCGACAAATTCCTGCAGTGCAACGAAAATAGTGTTAGATTACACGAGCCTGATAATTCATAAACTATTTCATGCCGAGTCAACCCAAGCGGGTAGGAATTCTAGATGTCCTATTTTCACCGGATTCGTTGCATTAACGGTAAGCCCGATAGCTCTAAAACTTTGCCACCAGACGGCGCTAAGCAAGCATTTTGTAAGACCAGTGGCAGGTTCGAAACGAAATATTCGTGGCTGTAGTCTTTGAGACAACGCTACTACTGTGCAAATGGCTCAAGGCGTGGATTCCGGAAATGCAAATTTCTGGTTAATGTATTTGGATTCGTAAAACAGTCGCCGTCAATTGCAGTTAAATATTTAATTTATCGTGCCAAATGTCCAGTTCAAGCGTTCGATTCTACCTTCTGATTCAAAATTCAAATATATTATAAAGTTAAGTTAACTTAGTAACTTTTAGAATTTGATCATCTATTTGAGCTCTTATTTGAAGCTCGATTGCACGCGATAGTTCGGAGTCTACGATACTTTTGGATAGCGGTCTTATCTCTTGAATAAGTGCGGCGATTTTGGGGATTAATTCAACGGGCACTGTGGCTTCATCATCGGGGATAATATGCTTGGTTACGGTCGAAACCATCTTTTTGGCTATGTTGTCGATGTATTCTTCCATAAACTGTGCAAGTTTTAAAATCTCAAGAATCGGCACTCCCGCATTAAAAAGTATTACCCCGGCTTTAAACATTTGAGGTTTTTTGATTATTAATTGGTTGTTGGAGACAGATAAAATATCGATGCTTGCTGCAATATAAGAGCTTCGGACATTTCGCCGGGCTCCATAGTTTCTCCGAATAGTTGAATTAGTTGGTCCAGCGTAATGATTTCTTCAAGCTCTTCACTCCAAGGTTCGCTTAAAATCTGCTCCAGCCCGAAGAGAATACCTATATCCTGGCCTTTTTGCCAAGCATTAATCATCTCTTTAATATTGGACATGGAAAATCCCTTTTCCAATAGGTCCGTTATCAATCTAAGTCTTGTCAGGTGTCCCGAGGTATAAAGACCGACTCGTCCTTTCTTAAAGGGAGGCGGAAGAATCCCCTTGTCCTGATATGCCCGAATATTTCTGACGGTCGAGTCAGATATTCTTGCCAATTCATCAATCGTGAATGTCTTTTTAAAGAGGTTCAAATCTTGTTGCTGCTCAACTTCGGCTAAATTTTCCGGCTGAATTTGCTCATCGACTTCGTTTTCATAGGTTTTGGTAACGTCTAATGCCATTATGCTGTTTGAAGCCCCCTTTTTAATAACTCTTTTTATAGATTACATCACTTTGATACAATACTAGTTAATATTGTATCATTTTCGCTTGACAATGACAGTAAATAATGTTACATTTAATAGTGTGAGAAAAAGTGAGGAAAAATGGGAAGCATTTTAAGTCCCAGAAAAGGTTTAGGAAGTCTAGATTTTAAGAACACAATTGCCGTTGTCACCGGTGCCGGCAGCGGTATAGGTCGGGCCACTGCGCTAAGACTTGCAGGCAGCGGTTCTAGGATCGTATGTGTTGACATAAATCTGCAGTCTGCAAAGAAGACTGCTGAAGATGTGGACGGGGTAGCCTATGAAGCCGATACCTCAAATTCAGATCAAATGGATGCTCTTGCTGCCAAAATTGAAGACGAGGTCGGACCGGTGGGTATTTTGGTAAATAATGCCGGCGTAGGGATGACGGGGAGATTCCTGGATGTCAGTCTAAGTGATTGGCTATGGATTCAAAATATTAACTTAAATGGAGTACTTAATGGCTGCAGGTCTTTTGGTCCGTATATGGTTAAGCGAAAAATGGGCCATGTAGTAAACATGTCATCCGGGTTAGGGTATTTTCCGAGAGCAACCGAGTCAAGTTATTGCACGACAAAGGCAGGCGTATTGATGTTTTCCAGATGCTTAAGGGCTGACTGGCACAGTGAGAACATTGGCGTTTCGGCTATCTGCCCGGGAGTCATTAATACAAATATTATTAATTCTACGAAGTTTTTGGGGGAACGTAATAATAACAAAGAGCTTGAAGCCACGAAAAAGCTGTTTTCAAAAGGCCATTCGGCTGACGTGGTCGCTAAAGCTGTTATGAATTCCATTAAATTTAACCGGGCGGTAGTCCCGGCCGGAATTGAGGCATCGATAGGGTGGGTATTGCAGGGGCTGATGCCTTTGTTTTTGCAGGATTTGGCAACGAGATCCAAATTTATGGGTGGAGTATAGAAAAATATTTTGCCAAGGAGGAAATAATGTCAATTATAAACAGAGTTGAAATAGAGTCGGAAATAGCTGAGACCAAATTGGTTGAAGTTGCAGACTTGCCGCGAGAAAACTACAACAATATTGTTAACAGGCTGTCAAAACAGTCAGTCGAAAAACATTTTGAAGCTTATGTGGATATCGATTGGGACAGTCCCGATAATCAAATTAATTTGGATGACGAACGATGGGGTCTATTTTTTGTGGACCCTTTGCGCGAATCAAACTGGTACAAGGGTCTGGATATTTCCAAACAGAAAATAGCCGGTGTGTCTCGGATTGCTACTGTTATGCGCATTGGCTGGGAGTCCGAGAACTGCGTTGGCTGAACAGGTGCGCGCCATCGACGACGAGACGGACTGGCTCCACGTCGACGTCATGGACGGTCACTTCGTGCCGAACGTGTCAATCGGACCGCCGGTCGTGACGTCGCTGCGACGCTACAGCGACCGTTTCTTCGACTGTCACCTGATGATGACCGAACCCGGTCGATACTTCGAGGCCTTCAAGGCCGCGGGAGCGGACGGGTGCACCATCCACGTGGAGATCGGCGACACCGCCGCCTTGCTCACCGAGGCCCGC
>DAIDJA010000236.1 GCA_027451605.1 Acidimicrobiales bacterium | reverse complement strand
ATACCTTATTCAGAGCCTATTTGGAAGCTGGTTCTGACTGTTTTAGGCTATTGTTTTTTGCACTCAATTTTAGGGTCGAGACTGAAGGTTTTAATAACGACATGGTCTATGCCTTTTTGATGTCATTAAATGTATGCAATATTGCTTTATTGGAGGATCGCTTGGCAGCTGATCCGCGATTAAAAGATGAAATCATAATTGGAGACTATACAATACAGCGGTACTGCCCCCATTTAAAGGCAGATCTTATTCGCTTCTCTAAATCGGACGGCAAGGTATTAAAATGTACCTTACATGGCTGGGAGTTTGATCTTGAAACAGGTCAATGTCTTACCCGAGACGACAGGAAACTTTTTACGACAAAAAAGCCAAAGTGAAACAAGCTATAGACAGTTCGTCTCGCTAATTTCACACTTTTGAGTCTCAGGCTCGATTGTCAAATGGTCGATGTGATAGGAGTTGTTTAACATTACCTTTATTGAACCAATCAATTCTTGAACCGAATCTAACCTGCAATTATTATCGAGGGTAATGTGAGCCGACATGGCATAGTAGTCAGATGAAATTGACCAAATGTGGACATCATGAACGTTTGAAATACTGTCAAAAGATTCAATGGATTTAACCACTTCTTCAAGATTAATTCCTGTCGGAGTAGCTTCCATTAGTATATCCCAAGATCTTATAATTAATTTATAGGTGGTGTATAGCGCAAATATTGAAATAATAATTGCGGCAGTGGGGTCAAAATAACTGAGGCTTTTATCTGCCAGCGTTGCGACACCTACAGCCACTATTAAAAATGATCCAACAGCATCCAAAATAAAATGCATAGCCGTTGATGCCGTCAAAAGATTTAATTTTCTCTTGGACTTATTCGCAGGTCCGGAATTTGAATTAGTAACCAGGGCTGCGGCCAGATTGCTTACCGCCGATATAAGGCCAACTACAATTAAATTCAGAGAGGTTACCTTAGCGGGATGAAGCTCCCTGTCTATTGCAAAGATAACCAAAAGTACTGCGGTGAAGCCTATCACGCCGGCATTAAATACCGTTGCTAAGATCGAGGTTCTAAGGTATCCAAAAGTTTTTTTGTCGGTAGGTCTCTTGGTTATCAGAAAGGCGGCCGTAATTGAAACTGCAACGGCCAAACCGTCGGAAAAATCATGGGCGGCATTGGCCAAAAGTGCCAGAGAGTTGGATAGAAGTCCTACCGTCACCTCAACTACGATGGTTATCGATGTTATAATTCCCGCTGCCGTTAAAACTTTGAGGTCGCCCTTACTTTTTTTTCGATAACCCTGGTCTGTCATAATTCACGAAATCCCGGATATTTTAAAATAAAATATCCATCAATTAGCTTACCCAATAAATTTAAGAAATATATGTCCTGTCACTAAAGTCAAAAATTACGATATTGGACTCGAAAGTGACAATTTTTTATTAATCTATTAGTAGAAAATATAAATTTGAAGCGAGAGTATATGTTGGAAGAAAAAGAGTTGGAAGAAAGAGAGTCCGGGCTTAAACGGGTATTGGATCTCATGCGTCCCGCAATTAAGGATGACGGAGGGGATCTTGAACTGGTCGATGTCGACTATGAACTTGGATTTGTTAAAGTCAGATTGTCCGGTGCGTGCGGGTCATGTGCTTTGTCAGGGTCTACCTTGGAAGCGGGGGTCGAGAGAATTCTTAAAGGTAGATTGGCTTGGGTGACAGAGGTGGTTGGTGAAGTTGACGATTCACTAAGCTTTGAAGAGTCGCATAGCTTAGGAACGGGTTCTTACGTTCCAAATGTTTGAAGCTTTTAATTAATGGGCTTTCATATTGGCCAAATTGGCTGATATTTTGAATGAAAAGGTTTTGAAGTAAAAAGTCTTATTAGGCGAACCTTTCTGTCATTGAAGGTACGCAATTTCCGATTATTTTTTATCGGACAGGTAATTTCTGTCAGCGGCACTTGGGCGCAAAGTTTTGCGCAGGGTTGGCTGGTGCTCACTTTAACAAAAAATAACCCTGTCGATCTTGGCATAACAACGGCATTTCAGTTTTTGCCGATCCTTTTTTTGGGCCCCTGGGGAGGGTTGATCGCCGACCGATACGATAAAAGGCAAATTTTGTTTTTAACACAGCTTTTTTCAGCCATACAGGCAACCGCTTTGGGGGTATTGGTTCTGAGCGGAAGGGCAACCTTTGTCATAGTGATTATTTTCGCCTTCATGCTGGGATTGGTTAACGTATTTGACAATCCGGCCCGGCAATCATTTGTACTTGAAATGGTGGGTAAAGACTATGTGGGTAATGCCGTCAGCTTAAATTCGGTACTGGTTAACATGGCTCGAGTAGTGGGTCCGGGAGTTTCGGGTATTTTGATCGAGACACTGGGTATAGGTTTCAGTTTTATCTTTAATGCGGTAACCTTTATAGCGGTGATAGTGGCCTTATATATGATGCGCAAGGGCGAGCTATTCAGGGTGCCACCGGTAAGCCGCCAAAAAAAACAGCTAAGGCAGGGCTTTAGCTATGTTATGCATAATAAGGAGCTCTCAGTTCCTTTGGCGCTTATGGCCGTTATCGGTACACTGGCATATAACTTTCAAGTTACACTATTGCTGCTTGCAAAAGAGACCTTTAATCTGGGTGCCGGTAGGTCCGGTCTGTTTTTTACCGTGATGGGGGTTGGTGCAATTATAGGGGGGTTGGTGGTTGCTAACAAGAAAGTGCCTACGAACAATAGCTTCTTGTTGGTGGCCTTTTTCTTCGGACTGCTGCTTTCGGTATTGGCTTTGGTCCCAAAGGTATCACTGGCTTATATAGTTTTGGTTCCCATGGGGGCATTTTCAATAGCATATGTAGCTCAGTCAAATACAGTTTTGCAGATTAGGTCAAAACCGGAGTATCGCGGTAGGGTAATGTCACTATATTCTGTTGCATTTTTAGGATCAACTCCCATAGGTTCATTCATAGTATCATTTGTCGCCGCAAAGACGAACCCGCGCGGATCCGTTCTGTTGGGTGGAATTGCAACGGTAATGGCTACTCTAATTGCCGCAATTGTTTTATTTCAAACCAAAAGACGTGAAGTAAGAGAACCTGACGTTCAAAATGGAGAGCAAATCTCCTATCCGGATCCCGACACTCTCAAGTAACGCTATTTTAAAAAAATAAATTAACCGGCCTTAGGCTCTTTTGGAAGACCCAGTACCCGCTCGGCGACAATATTTCTTTGAATTTGCGCAGTTCCTCCCCAAATGGTTTCCGATCTTGAAAAGAAAAACGACGCCTGCAGTGTGGAGGCGGGATAGTTCTTCAATATGGTTCTGTCCGGAAGACCCGGAAGAGGCGACTCGCCCGAATTAGGACTACCGGTAAGTATTTGACCTTCCATGCCAAGTATGTCAATTGCCAATTCCATGATTTCGCGATGATATTCCGACCAGTACATCTTGTTAGTTGCACCCAGCGCGATTGTGGAGTTATCATTATTTAAAGCAGAGGTCAATGCTCGTAAACCATTTATTTGCATAATTTTAACTTTTGAATGGGCTCTTGCCAAACCCTGACGCACTTTGGGA
>DAIDJA010000235.1 GCA_027451605.1 Acidimicrobiales bacterium | reverse complement strand
GCATTCTTGGTCAATGCTGTCATTAAAATCCGTGTCTTTGGGTGCCCCCGGCTCCGCATCCCAAGATCTTTTCAAATGATCGAATTCAATCATCGGAAGGTTCGGGTGACTTTGAAGAATTGGCAACGGGTTCGACGGCAACCGGTGTCGGTAAGCCCAAAGCGAACATGAGACAAAATACCTCTAAATCTACCAAACCTAAAAGTTCGACAAGTAAGCCCAAATCAGCCAAAAAGCGAAGATAGAGCCAGCTCATAGGCTTGCTGGATTAAAATTTACATATAGTTAAATTTATTCGGACTGGTTTAAAGAGTTAGTGAGTCAGGTTAAAAGTATTGCTTTAGCAGATGAAATCGAGCGACCCGACGGTGACCCATTTTGGGAATCGATTCTGGTTGCCTTAAAGTCCTATAATTCGGACAAAAACTCATTTCATAAATTTACCGATAAGCAAATTAAAACCATTGAGCGCGCCTATAAGTTGGCAGCAGTTTCTCATGAGGGTCAGACTCGGCTTACAGGCGATAAGTATATTAGCCATCCAATCGCGGTGGCTATTAAGTGCATTGAGTTAGGTTTGGACGAACTTACAGTAGTCTCGGCTTTACTGCATGATTTAGTCGAAGATACCTCGGTGACATTAGACGATATTAGAGTTCAATTTGGTGCTGATGTTGCAAATATAGTGGATGGGCTTACTAAGTTGGAGCGAATTAAATTCGAATCCAAACTTTTACAGCAGTCGGCCTCAATTCGAAAGATGATTGTTGCAATCGCAAGCGATTGGAGGGTCATAGTAATTAAACTTGCGGATCGGTTGCACAACATGGAAACGATCGATGTTATGGCCGAATGGAAGCAAAGACGAATTGCCCAGGAAACAATAGATATATACTCTCCATTAGCTCATAGGCTCGGAATGTCTGAACTTAAAGGCCAGTTGGAAGATCTGTCATTTAAAGTACTGCATCCCAACAGATATGCCGAGATTGAACAGATGGTAGAAGCTCGGCTTCCAAAGAGAGATGAGTATTTAAATTCGGTAATTGCCGAAGTTGGCGAACATCTATCGGGCGCTTCGGTGGAAGCCGAAGTTACCGGAAGGCCGAAGCACTTTTGGTCAATTTACGAAAAAATGGTAGTAAAGGGCTTAAGTTTCGACGATATCAATGATCTTTACGGTATTCGGATTATTACCAATAACGAAAGAAGCTGTTGGAACGCACTTGGTGTAATACATGCTATGTACAATCCGATTCCGGGAAGATTTAAAGACTATATCAACTCTCCGAAATTTAATTTGTATCAGTCACTTCATACAACCCTTGTCGGCAAAGAAGGCAAGATGATCGAAGTGCAGATCAGGACTTGGGAGATGCACTGGCGCGCAGAACGTGGTATTGCAGCTCACTGGGGGTATAAACAGCTTGAATATAAGAACAAACATTCCACAAAAAAGATTAAAGAGGCCCCAAAGAATATACAAGATGAGATGTCGTGGCTTCAACGCATCGTCGACATGGATAAAGACACTCCGGATCCTGTTGAGTTTTTGGAATCATTAAAGCTCGACTTAGAACAAGATGAAGTTTACGTTTTTACCCCTAAGGGCAAAGTAGTGGATTTGCCGGCTAATTCCACACCGATCGATTTTGCCTATGCCATACACACTGAGATTGGTCATCGATGCATTGGGGCCAAAGTAAACGGTAAATTGGTGCCTCTTGATTTTAAACTTAACTCAGGTCAAAGCGTAGAAATTAT
The DNA here is from genome assembly GCA_027451605.1 of Acidimicrobiales bacterium. Taxonomy (GTDB): domain Bacteria; phylum Actinomycetota; class Acidimicrobiia; order Acidimicrobiales; family JABEUL01; genus JAJZNL01. Next base: position 1,822 of record DAIDJA010000235.1, on the reverse strand, counting down.
CACTTCAAAGGCATTAAATGCCGGACCTTCCAGAGATTGGCTCCAGATCGCCGTATCCTCTCGGGCAAAATCCAAAATAAAACAGTGGTTCTTAAAAGAAGAACGAGAAGATGCAATCGACATTGGAAAAGAAGAGCTCCTTAAAGCGGCAAAAAGGGCGGGCCTTCCGATTGCAAAGCTGTCGAATCAGAAGGTTTTGCAGGAAGTTCTCACCATTTTGAATTTGTCGGATGCCGATGCAATGTATTCGCTTATCGGGCACAATCAGCTATCTCCTAAAACGGTAGTCGATAAGATACTTAAAGAACAAGCCGAAGCTGAAGAGGGCGAAACAGTTTCAATTACAGTTTCGAGAATTCGCAAAGAAAATCGCTCAACAACAGGTATCTATGTGGAAGGTCTTGAAGACGTTCTGGTAAGGCTGTCGAAGTGTTGCCTTCCCGTTCCGGGTGATTCTATTATAGGTTTTGTAACAAAGGGTCGGGGCGTTAGCGTACATCGAACCGATTGCGTAAATGCAATTTCATTGGCCGGATTGCATTTGGATAGACTGATAGAAGTTGAATGGGATCGCGATCATACCGGGGTATTCAATGCCGTTATTGAAATAAAGGCTCTGGACAGATCCGGGTTATTGGCTGACATCACAAAGGCTATGACCGACTGTCATGTAAATATAATGTCAGCGCGTACGTTTACCTCCGCCGATAGAATCGCTCAATTGAGATTTGAATTCGAACTTGCTGATTTCACCCATCTAGACTCTGTATTAAAGGCACTTAGAAGGATCGACGGCGTATACAGCGCTTATAGGGCCATTCCAAATACAGGTACAATATAAAATTTATGAAATTCAAATCTCCCATAGCAACGCTTGACATCTTCACGCCTCAATCAGATGAGGTGCAGGCGTTATTGGTTAAATTTTCAGATTTAGTGAATAAGCTTGGATACAAACTTATTATTACTCCTACTTTTGAAGATGCCAATCTATTCAAAATCGGCGCGGGACAAACGACGGACGTTGTAGCTAAAGAGATGTACGAGTTCGAGGACAAAGGAGGCCGCAATCTGGCTCTGAAGCCTGAAGGAACGGCTTCCGTTATGCGGGCTTTTATCGAACATTCTTATCAGGTTCCTCTTAGAAGTTGGTATTTTACTTCCGCCTTCAGATATGAAAGTCCGCAAGGCGGAAGGTACAGAGAACATCACCAAATCGGAGTTGAAGTTCTCGGAATTGCATCTTATTTAATTGAGGTGGAACTCATATATATATTGGTCAAATTCTATGAATCAATAGGGCTTAAACATTTTACATTGCTGATTAATTCAATGGGACATTTGGAATGTCGAAATATCTATAGGTCTGTTCTTTTGGATTATTTAGATGCCAATTCGGATCAACTCTGCCCTGAGCATACCGAACGTTACAAAATTAATCCGCTGAGGGTATTGGATTGCAAAAAACCCCAATGCCAAAATTTGGTTTCTGAAGCTCCAAAATTATCCGGCTTTCTATGTGATGATTGCAAGAAACATCACGAGCTTGTTTTAGAGGCTTTGGGGGAGTTGAAAATTTCCTACCGACCTTCGGATAATTTGGTTCGTGGGTTTGATTATTATTCCAAGACTATTTTCGAATTTCAGTCATCTGCTTTAACCGTCAGCCAGTCGGCTATCTCCGGAGGGGGGAGGTATGATAACCTGGTATCAAATTTAGGCGGGGGAGAAGTCCCGGGCGTCGGCTTTGGAATGGGTATCGAGCGGCTTCTTTTGGCACTGTCGGCCGAAGGCATTAATTTAAATACAACCCCGACGTACG
>DAIDJA010000234.1 GCA_027451605.1 Acidimicrobiales bacterium | reverse complement strand
TTGTAAATTTCAAAGCACCGTCGGGATTTCAATTTGTCGGATCCACAAACTTGGGCACAGTCCAAAGTACAAAGTCGGGCACACTATCGGTTACCGGAGGATTTAATTGCAGCGTCGCCGGCAGCACGAAAAACTCTCAGAGTAATTCGTCTCAGACAAAAAATTCCGGATCGGGAAATTCCGGATCGGGAAATTCCAATGGACAATCCAACAGCGTCCAGTGCGTATACAGCCAATTCAACGGGGGTGGGGCTTCGCCAACGAGTTCAAGCATTAGCCAATTGGCGAATCTCGGAAATCTTACCTCGCTCAGTCCAAACACGTCGTCGGACTTTATGGTTACCTTTAACGTACCCACCGGGTTCAAGTTTTCCGACAAGAACCAGCAAACAAACGGAGTAATAGAAACTATAAATTCAACGATAAATCAGCCTAAGTCAAGCCTGACCGGAGCCACAGGCTCGTCGCAAAATCAAAGCTCTGTATTCAGGGTAGTTAAAAGTTATAATTCAGCCACAATAATACCCGAGCTTGGCGGAGATGCGCAAGCGCAAAACGGACAAACCGTAACGGAAGATTTCTCCTTTTTAAACGTAGGGCCATCTGCCGCATATTTTTCGCCATCTACTCCCCTATCTTCAAATAACTCAACAACGACTCAAAATAGCGAAACGACAAAAGCTGCTACCGGAAAGTCAACCGGTACATTAAATAGTGTGGGTTCAATAAATTTGAACGGACTCTTATATCCGAACTTGGCAACAAATGTCACCTTTTCAGGGGCAAATTGGAACTGCGGATCGGGAACTAGCGTACCGCATTTGGCTTCTCCAAGTTTTTTGGCAAATCCTTCCGGTAGCTTTAATTGCAGTTATTTAGCCGAGCTTCCCGTTGGCCAAATATCGTCGACACTTCAACTATCGTATCGGTTAACCGATAACGCAGACAAAAATATTGGCCAAAACGGCATAACTAAGACTTGGAATACCACAGTTTCAAGTATCGCTGTTTCAAATAATATACAATCTTCTGTGAACGGCTCACCCGGTATCGGATCAACAGCAGGCCAACCTAATACATCTTCGCAGTCCACTTCATTCCAGCAAAGATTATTGGTTCTGCCCCCAAATACTTCCCAACTGGTAACCACGGCAACATTTTTGAACCAGCTGGATCAGGTAGTTCAGGGAAGCGTTGCGGCTCTGCAGCTTAAAGTTGCAAATTCCGGGCTTGCTCCGACAACAGGAACTATAACTACCACGATTAGCGTGCCCAAAGGGATATCAATTACCGTGGCAAGCCCCACAAATACTTCACCGGCACAACAAAATCTGTTCTCTTGCCAAAGTGAATCTGCGGGCAAAGGCAATAGCTCTTCATCGCAATACCTATGTAGCTATTCGGGCCCAAGCTTAAACAGCGGAACTTCTTTCAATCAAATTTTAATTTTAAATATAGGCAAAAATACTGCCGTAGGCGATGACGTATTGTCGTTAAGTTCATCGGTTCAAAATCAGTCGACAAGTGAGCCTTATGCATCGACTACAGTGCCTATTTTTATCATTGCTTCAAACGTAGGTATACCTGAATTAGGTTTTTCGCGCTATGTGGATAGCTATACGCCGGAGGCAAGCTCGCAGACAGCTAATAAATCGAACCTTCCCGGCTCTCAGACTAAGTCGACTTCGGGCAAAAACAATGTATTGGCAGATCCCAACTTTTTGAAATTGGGTGCGAATGTGACCGGACAACTCAGCCCGGTAACGGACGGAAGTCCCACTTCACTGGAGACCGGACAGGCTCTCGTAGAGGGATTCTCAATTACAAATATCGGACAGGGAAATTTGGAAAAAGGAAGTGAATTCAACTTCAGCGAATCTATTCCGACTTGGATAAAAGTTATTGGCACAAAGGGTCTTAACGGCTTTAAATGTTCGTATTCGAAACAGGTAGTTACCTGCAACGGGGTCTTAAATAGTCAAATAGCTCCAAAATCATCAAACCTAATAACTGAAATAGAATTAACTCCTCAAAAGGCGACAAAATCCTACTCATTAACAGCCAAGCTTCTCCCGCATACGACAAGTTCGCTTAGCACGTCTTCTCAGGCGAAACAATCCGGGACTAAAGGCTCAAATTCCCTCGACGTAAAGTATCTTACTTATCCCGTAACTTTAAAAGTTAAGAGCTCAGCTCCTAATTTGGCTCCCGATTTCCAACTGACTTCCAATGGTACCGCAGGCGGTATCGGAAAAGTTGAACTGACTGTAAACAACTCAGGTATAAATCCCGCCACGGGAAAAATAAACATTGCTTTAAGTTATTCTGACGGGGTAACTTACGTTCGTTACAAAGGTAAGGGATGGAGTTGCAAATTGATAAAAAAATACAACTTCAATTGTGTCTACAACGGAACAGTTTTAGGTTCAAACTCACCAAATCAGAACTCTACGCCCGTGACGTTATATCTCTTCTATTCAAATTACACATCTCATAGATCTTTAAACTTAAAAGGTACGGTTACCGGAAAATTCAAGTCCGGTGACTCATCTGCTTCTATTCAGATAATTCCGAGATCTAAGTTAATTCCAACCATAACTTCATCCGGAACGACTTTGCTTGATGACAATCCGTTGACTAAGAGCAATGAAACCCCCGTTCCGTATGCATTCTCGTTGCAGGGTGGCGACTCATCACACTCTTATGAAGCCATCACATATCAATGGAGCCAAATATGTACATCCAAGTCCGAATTGAATAAATATAAGATTTGTGATAATACCGTCGATCCGAAAGTTACTTGGCTTAATACGTCCGGTAAAAATGTCCCGCCTCAAGTTCAGGATGCAACTTTTATACCGCCGACGGTAAAATCGAACTACAAACTGGAATTCAAATTGATAATTTCAGACGGATCTGCTCGAGCAACAACATACAAGACCATATATTTGATCAGCGATGCCACCAAAAAACAGAGCTTCAACTTTGGAAGTTCCAATCGCCAGAAATTTAGCTTCAAATCTACCAAATCAACCGACAAGTCATCTACATTACCGAACGTACACAAGTCATCTCTAATTCAATCGACCGTATCTTCGGTTTCGAATATGTCACAGGGACCCTTGACCGGCAGTGAAATCGCAAATGCAATTCACTCATTTAAATTTCAAAATTCGGGTTTCAACCCATTGGTTGATATAGCTAACATCTTAAACCTAAGTGCTGACGGAAGTAACTTCTTAGCTCTTAAAACCCCGGCGCCCAACTATGAAGTTCAATCGGTTAAATCAAAAGTAGTAACCTCATATCCACCAAAAGTTACATATTCGGCTTCAAACATAGGTTCAAATAACATATTGCCTATGGCCAATACGTCGACAAGTGGGTCAACAGTTTTTTGCCAGATATTTGATCAAGTTATAAATAAAGCCGCAAGTGCAGTTGCCACAGTTAACCTACCGGGTTCAATTGTTCTCGACTTGGGCCATATAACTGTTTCAGGCAGTGCCTGTGATTCGTCAACTCAGATTTCTTTTAACCAGGCGTCATTAAAAATTCCTAACATCGTAACCTTTAGCGCATTAAGCGGAA
>DAIDJA010000233.1 GCA_027451605.1 Acidimicrobiales bacterium | reverse complement strand
CCTATCCTTTTGGATCACATATCGCCGTAGTGAGCGTCAACCTTGACACTTGTAAAGTGGAACTTTTAAAGATCGTCACTCTAGATGATGCGGGTAAAATCATTAATCCGGTTCTGGCAATGGGTCAACTGCACGGTGGCGTGGCACAAGGTGCCGGTGAGGCATTGTTTGAAGAGGTCATTTATGATGAACAAGGTAATTTATTGACATCTACACTTTATGATTATGGATTCCCGTCTGCTACTGAGTTGCCAAGCTTTGATGTTAATTTAATGGAAACGCCGACTAATGTAAATGATCTCGGGGCAAAGGGAATAGGGGAGTCGGGAACGATTGGAGTAATACCGGCAATTGCAAATGCGGTTGCCGATGCCCTAGAAGAATTTCCGAATCTATCAATTGATATTCCGACAACCCCGGTCAAGTTGTTCAAATTATTGTACGAAGGCGAAATGGCGCCAATGAAATTCAGGTCTTACGGTAAATGAAAGTTTCGATAGTAATCAACCAACAAAGATATGATACTGAAGTCGCCTCCAATATGTTATTGGTGGATTTTATAAGGGATGTGGCCAAGCTAAAGGCAACAAATGTCGGATGCGACACCACCACATGCGGGGCATGCACGATCTTATTAAACGGTGAATCAGTTAAGTCCTGTACCATACTTGCCGTTCAGGCTGACGGCGCAGATATCGTAACGTTAGAAGGCCTCTATACCGGTGACGGTACTTTGCATCCGGTAGTTCAAGCCTTCGGCCGATCTCACGGTTTGCAATGCGGTTTTTGTACTTCGGGTATGGTCATGGCAGCTGTTTCATTACTGAGTTCGGTAGCTGACGGTCAGGTTTTGACTGAAGATGAAATTAGAAACGGATTGGAAGGAAATCTTTGTCGATGTACGGGATATCAAAATATCGTAAATGCGGTTAAGCTTGCTCAAGATCTATTAATTGCAGGCGATAATATAATCTCATAAATTTAAAAAATGATTCTAAGCGAATTCACCTATAAAAAACCCAAGTCATTGGAAGAAGCATTAGACTTGTTGTCCGACACCGATGATTCAAAAATCATCGCAGGAGGTCAGTCTCTGATTCCGTTAATGAAAATGGGTCTGACCGGGTTTGAGCAGCTGGTAGATATCTCGCAGATAACAGATTTAAAGAGCGTCAAAGTCGTAGATGATTTTGTTGAGATTGGTTCCATGGTCAGACATTGCGACCTGGAAAATTATGATGTGATCGTAAGTCGTCTTCCTATACTAATAAAAATTGCAAGTCAGATCGGGGATCCCCAAGTACGACATAGGGGAACCATTGGCGGAGCAATCGCACACGGAGATCCCGCGTCGGATTTAGCCGGATGTTTTGTAGCCCTAAAAGGTTCCGTAGTGTTGAGTAACAAAAAGGGTATCAGGGAAATTTCTGCCAATGATTTTTATAAAGGGTTTTTGGAAACCGGTTTAAATGATGATGAAATAATAGTTTCAATCAAATTTCCGTTGAACTTTAGAGATGCCGAATTCTTTAAAGTTTCCAAGCGTGCACAAGATTGGGCAATCTCGGGACTGGTTACCGCAAAGTTTAAAGATGAGCTTAATCTGGGATTGATTAGCATGGGTTCAACTACCTTGGGAGTTAGCGTGAGAATAAGTGACCTATATGATAATTTTGAATCAACTTTCGAGTCGATCGAAAGTGTTTGTTCTCCGACGCAAGATATTTATGCCACTAAAAATTTTAGATTTCACCTGTTAAGGGTATTTTTGAGGGGCTATATGAATAAGCATCCGATTTGACTGAATAGCTAAAGTAAATATACAAACCGACGATCAAGGCAAATGAATCAGGATCTCATTTCTAACGAGTTAATTAATATTGTTGAATATTGGCTTTCGGGCGCCAAAAGAGTCGGAATGGCAATTCTCGTCGCGACAAAGGGATCCACACCAATGCCAATCGGTTCATTTATGATTGTCAACGATAGTGGAGAAAACTATGGCAGTGTATCGGGAGGTTGCGTAGAGCCGACAGTAGTTGAAGAAATTATTCAGCTATTGAGTAAAGATTCAACTAAAAGTGAACCAGGATTGCCCAAGTTGGCCACCTTTTCATATTCTGATGATGTTGCATACAATTTTGGATTAACTTGCGGGGGTACCGTGAAGATTCTGGTATTTGAGCCCAATTGGGCAATATTTCTTTCGATTATCAGAAGACTTTTATTATCTGACTGGTCTATTTTGGGACTTGATTTTTCAACCGGAAGATTATTCGGATTGTGTCATCTGGATGGAAGTTTGAGATATTTATATTCGAATAATTCAGAATTGGAAGAGGAACAAGTTATTTCAATGGAAGCCGTCGATAAACAGGACTATTTGAAATCAGTAGCAATGAAATTTTTGCATACGGGTCTTACCTCCGGTCTTTTCGATGTCAACTTATATGAACTGAGTTTTGCTAAGTCAGATATAGCCGATAACGTTGACTCATATGTCGTTAGCGACGAAAGTCTTTCAAATGAGGCTTTAGGAGAGTACTTTTTCTATCGGTTCGAAGGTAAACCCAAATTGATAATTGTCGGAGTATCGGACCATGTAGTAGCACTTTCATATTTTGGGGTAAGGATGGGGTATGAAGTGTATGTTGTTGATCCAAGGCCCATATTTTTGACTCCACCCAAATTTGATCCCGCCGTTAATTTGATTGTAAAGTGGCCCGATGTTTATATTTCCGAAATTGCCCATACAATTACAAAACAAGATGCTATATGCGTATTAAGCCATGACGATAAGTTTGACTTGCCCACACTAACGGTGGCTCTGAATCTGCCATTTGGATATATAGGTGCAATGGGCTCACGCAAGACAACAGAAAAACGAAATGAGAAGTTAAGGAATATGGGAGTTGCAGAAAATAAGATCACATCTATAAAATCCCCAATTGGGCTTGATCTTGGAGCAACAAATTCAAACGAGATTGCTCTGTCCATAATTGCCCACATAATAGCAAATAAAAATAATCGCCAAGGCGTCGCGCTATTTGAAACAACCGGTAAGATTACCTCGGATCGTTAAGTAATTCTGTCGTTTAATTTATTTAAAGTTCCTAAGGTTTTACAGTTGCATATTAGGCGAAAATTCGACAATTTTAACATATATTATCACCTTAAGACTTAATTTTGTAAGTTACATTAACGAACTTGGGTTATAAACTAAAATTAAGCTTATGGTAATGTTGTGGCTGATCATTATTGGTGTTTTTATTGTCGTCGAAATTTTTACATCTGCTTTTTACGCAATTTTTGTTGTCTGCGGAGCAATATTTGCACTGTTGTGCGATGTATTTGGGGGCCCGCTCGCATTGCAGCTTGTGATTTTTGCAGCCGGTTCCGCCGGGACCGTATTATCATTGAGAAAACCATTGCTAAAACGTTTTAGAATACCTCATTATAAGAGATTAATTTCGGGCATTGACGGGCTGGTCGGAAACGTCGGAATAACCACGCGAGTTATTGAAAATAGTATCGTTCCCGGTCGTGTAAGGATACACGGTGAAAACTGGATGGCAATCACATACGATAAGATCCC
>DAIDJA010000232.1 GCA_027451605.1 Acidimicrobiales bacterium | reverse complement strand
TTTGCCGCCGTAGGGCGCCATGGCCATGTAGCTGGCGCCGCGGCCCCCTATTCAAGAGGCTCTCATGTCGGCTAAAGAGGAAGCGGAGCGTCCGACACTTCTGATTTTACGCAGTCACATCGGCTATCCCTCTCCGGACTTGACGGACACCTCTCAGGCTCACGGTGAACCGTTTTCCGAAGAGGAGATAAAAAAGACTAAGACATTACTTGGGTTGGATCCGAACTTGAGTTTTCAGGTATCTGATCAGGTTAGAGACTATATGCGCGAAAGAGGACGCAGATCTTCAAATATAAGGCAAGAATGGCTCCAAAGGGTCGCAAAACTACCCGCCGAAGAGGCAACTTTATTTGAATCTTTTAGTACCCTAAAACCCACCGTCGATTTGGATTCCATCCCCGTGAACTTTGAATCAGGTACCAAGATTGCAACACGCAAAGCAATTCAGGCATGCATGGATGCATTTGGCGAGAATCTCCCGTTTTTGATCGCGGGGTCTGCGGATCTTACGGGCAACACCGGAATGAAAATTAATGGAGGGCATCTGCTATCCAAGTCCTCAAGAGACGGCAACCAAGTTGCCTACGGAATCAGAGAACATATTATGGGTTCGGCCATGAATGGAATGGCGCTGCACGGTGGAATATTGCCGATAGGGGGAACTTTTTTCATCTTCAGTGACTACATGAGACCAACAATCAGGCTTGCGGCGCTATCTCAGGCCCATACCATTTTCACCTTTACGCATGACTCTATAGGATTGGGCGAGGACGGCCCCACACACCAGCCGATTGAACAGTTGGCTTCGCTTCGCGCAATCCCGAATCTTCACGTCATTCGACCGGCTGACGCAAATGAAACCGTTACTGCCTTTAAATTTGCCGTAAGTACCGACAAGCCAACCGTACTTGTTGCCAGTCGCCAAGCCATAAGAGTGCTCAATGAAACTGAAGGAAAAGCAGATCTTGTCTTAAAGGGTGCATATAATTTAAAGTCTGTAACTAACCCCCGGGTTATATTAATTGCTACCGGTTCGGAGGTTCAGTTGGCACTTGACGTAAGTAAGTTACTTGAAGACGAAAATATTTCCGCTTCAGTCGTTTCGATGCCAAGTTGGGATCTTTTTGAACTACAGACCCAGGAATACAGAAAATCACTGCTGCCCGATAATGTGTTGAAGGTTTCAATTGAAGCCGGTTCGACTTTAGGTTGGGATAGATACTCCAACCTTCAGATCGGTTTAAACAGGTTTGGATCTTCGGCTCCGGCCGATATCAATTTCGAAAAGCTCGGATTCAGCCCAGAAAGCATACTTGCTAAGATTAAATCTTCATTAATTTGATTAGTTTAGGTAAAATCTTTTTTACTGTTCAACGTCATCTTACTATCGGCTGATAAGGTATTTATTGTAATAATTAATCGAAAGGGAGATAGACGCTAATATGTCGACACTGGTAGATCTTTACAATAATTGCGGACAAAGTCCCTGGCTTGACAACATTAAGCGATCGTGGTTACAAGACGGTACTCTTGAAGGGCTGGTTCAAAAAGGTGTTAGGGGGGTTACGTCAAATCCGACAATTTTTACTAACGCAATTGAATCTTCCGATCTTTATGATGATCAAACATTTGATTTGCACCATAAGGGGCTAAGTACCGCGCAGATCTATTGGGAACTAGTGAAATCGGATATAAATTCAGCTCTCGATATTTTAAACCCGGTATATCAGGCATCAGACGGCAACGACGGATTTGTTTCAATAGAGGTAAGTCCACAGCTGGCATACGATACGGCAAAAACCCTTCAAATGGCAAAAGATCTACACGATGAAATAAATAAGCCCAACTTGCTTGTCAAAATCCCTGCGACCGAGCAGGGACTCAAAGCAATAGAAGAGATGATATTTATGGGCAACAGCGTAAATGTTACTCTGATATTTTCAATCGAAAGATATCGTCAGGTTATAAACGCGTACACAACCGGACTTGAGCGACGATTACATTCAGGCGTAGAGGACCTATCGTCGGTAAACTGTGTAGCTTCATTTTTTGTCAGTCGACTGGATACTTTAATCGACAAAAAACTTGATGAGACAGGCTCTCAGGATGCCGTAGCCCTTAAAGGCAAGGCAGCTGTGGCACAGGCCAAAAAAGCCTACGGCCTGTTTTTGGAAAGTTTTGAATCGGATAGATTCTCCAAGCTCAGAGCTCATAAAGCAAAACTTCAAAGGCCACTTTGGGCTTCAACATCAACCAAAAACCCTGCCTACGATGATTTGCTCTATGTAGACAGCTTGATCGGCCAAAACACCGTAAATACAATGCCGGATGCAACTATTAACGCATTCTTGGATCACGGCAGAGTTGTCGAAACAATATCAGATAATTTAGATGAAGCAAACTCAACTATTGAATCACTGCAGGATTTCGGTATAGATATGGAATCAGTCACCCAACAACTTGAAGATGAGGGTGTTAAATCCTTTGAAAAATCATTTGAAGACTTGCTTGAGGTACTAAAAGCAAAAACGACACTATAAATCCGACAATATTAATGTTCAAGACAAGAACCAGAGGATAGAAAAATGGAACTTTTAGAGAGACTTTTAAAATACGACTCAACGCTTTGGCCCGAACCCAACGTATCTTTGAATCGACTTGGATGGATTCCGGTAATTGACGAAATGATAGATCAAATCGACGATTTGATCGAATTTGAGAAATCGATTGATTTTTCAAAGATTGTCCTGCTCGGTATGGGAGGAAGCTCTTTGGCACCTCTGGTTTTTTATCGATCGATGGTAGACAACGGCATCGAGCCAAAACGAAAACTTACCGTCTGCGATACGACTCACCCCAAAACGGTAGGTGAAGTCGACTTTAAAGATGCAGTTGTAATAGTTTCCAGTAAATCCGGTACGACCTTGGAGCCAAACGTCCTATTCGATTATGCTTACTCCAAAATAAATGATCCCAAAAGATTTATAGCCATCACCGATCCCGAAACTGCTTTAGAAAATTTAGCCGTTGAAAAAGGGTTTTTAAAGATTTTTACCAACCGATCCGATATTGGAGGTCGATACTCTGCCCTTTCGTACTTCGGACTGATACCCGCTTTGCTTGTCGGTTACGACCTCTCCAAATTACTTCATTCGGCAAAAGGCATCAACAAAAATGACGCTATCGTATTTGGTCAGACTTTTGCCACGGCTGCCAAAGAAGGTAGAGATAAACTTACCATCAAAGTACCTAAGAATTTCGAATCGCTCGGTTTGTGGCTTGAACAGTTAATTGCGGAATCTACCGGCAAATCAAACCGCGGAGTAGTTCCTGTTCCGACCCTAAAAGACGAATTCGGTAATGATCGACACAATGTATCTATAGACATAGAAAATATATATGATTTAAGCGGCATTTTTTTCAGTTGGGAACTTTCAACTGCCATTGCGGGTCACATCCTTGAAATTGATCCCTTCAATGAACCGAATGTTGCCGAATCTAAAGCCAATACAAATAAGGTATTGGAAACATTGCCGATTGAATCTCCGAATTCGACGCCCCCTGCTGAGGTCATCATGTACCTCAGGGATAATGTTAAAGAAGAC
>DAIDJA010000231.1 GCA_027451605.1 Acidimicrobiales bacterium | reverse complement strand
ATTCGGAAAAACTGTGAGCCTTAACGGTATAGGCCTTAGTAACTTCACCGCGGCCCAAGACTTTTATGAGACATTTCTTTGGAACAATACCGTGAGAATATAGCAATTCGGGAGTAACGGATGTCTCATCCAGCTTAGATATGGTATCCAAATTTACAATTGAATACTCAATCCTAAATGGGTTTCTGAAGCCTTTCAGCTTGGGTATTCTTTGGGTCAAAGGTAATTGACCACCCTCAAAACCCGGCTTAATGTTGTTTCGCGCTTTCTGCCCTTTGGTGCCTCGACCGGCGGTCTTTCCGCCCTTTCCGCCGATTCCGCGTCCGACTCTTCTCTTTTCCTGTCTGGAGCCCTCAGCAGGCTTTAAATCATGAAGTTTCATAATTCTCCTAAATGTTTTAACGGTCTCAGATTTTTCCTAAAATTACATTCCGAGTAAATTATTACCAGATAGCTAAATTCAGATGACTTCTCTCGGATAATTTTCTCTTTATAACTTTTTCTGGATAACTTTCATCGGTTCAGTGACAAATTCAAATTAATAAATATCAAATATCACTAAATTTTCCTAAATTTCTCAGACCTTAAACTTTTTAAATAAATTCCTTTTTCGTATCGACTTTTAACAATGTCTTACTGCTTTTAAGTTTCCTCAAAACAAATATCAAACCTCGGCAACTTTTTCAACGGTTACCAAATGGCTGACCCTGGCGATCATGCCTTTAATCTCCGGCCGGTTGGGAAGTACGTTCTCGTGTCCGATCCTTCTTAAACCCAGAGCTCTCATTGTAGCCCGGGTTTTGGGCTTGGATCCGATCGTAGATTTAATTTGTTTAATTTTTATTTGCTCTTCTGCCATATTTTTTTCCTAATTACCCGTATTCAAACTGATCAAATTTTTAACCTATTTCATGGATTAATTATATTTCCTGCCAATTTACCTTTAAATGTTTAAATTCGCCCTCCGGCTATTTGATCTTTTATGAATCAAGTTCCAATTAATTACTGCGATTTAATTACTGCCGGTTGATTACCTGAGGTACGACCCGGAGTTAAATCTAAACTGTTATTTAATTTCAAGAGGTGTTTCTGACTGAGTTCTCCCTTTATAAATGAATCGGTTCGCTGTGAGGTTTTGCATTGATTGACCTAAGTAGTCCTTTGGGCGCTATCTCATCTAAGGCCTTACCTCTTAGTCTGGCTATTTCGGCCGGACGCTTAAGCTGCCTGAGTCCGTCAATAGTAGCATGTGCAACGTTTATTCCGTTTGAAGAGCCGAGCGACTTGGCAAGAATATCGTGAACTCCCGCCATTTCAAGAATGGCTCGCGCCGCACCGCCTGCTATAACACCGGTACCCGGAGCTGCCGGTTTTAACATTACCCTGCCGGCACCGCTTTGCCCGATAACGGGATGAGCGATTGTGTTATTTATAAGCGGCACTTCAAACATCGATTTTTTAGCCTCTTCGATACCTTTTTGGACGGCTATTCCGGCCTCCTTGGCCTTGCCGTATCCCAAACCGACGTGACCTTTACCGTCGCCTACTACCATTAGTGCCGTAAAGGAAAATCTCCTACCGCCTTTAACAACTTTGGCAACACGGTTGACCTTAATCGTTCTTTCTTCTAATTCCAGTTCCACTAAAACTCCAATCCGGCTTCTCTTGCTGCATCGGCCACGGCAGCAACCCTGCCGTGATATTTAAATCCTCCGCGGTCGAATACAACTTTGTCAATACCGGCAGACTTGGCTCTGTTGCCAATTACGGTACCGACCTCTTTGGCCAAATCCATTCCTTTAATGTTCTTGGATTTGATCTCTTTTTCATAGCTTGACGCCGCAGCTAAGGTCTTGCCTGCGGAGTCATCGATTATCTGCACGCTTATATGCTTGGTCGACCTAAAAACTGACATTCTGGGTCGCGCGGACGTACCGACAATCTTATTACGCATTGATTCATGGCGTTTAACGCGCCTTTGAGCGGCACTGACAGTACTCATTTTCCGGTCTTACCTGCCTTTCTTAATATCCTCTCTCCGCTGTACTTGATACCCTTACCTTTGTAGGGTTCAGGTTTTCTCAATTTTCTTATGTTGGCCGCAACCTGACCGACCAACGTCTTATCGATTCCCTTAATAATTATTCTGGTCGGTGCCGGCACTTCAAATGAAATTCCCTCGGGTGCTTCAATTGTGACCGGATGGCTGAAACCAAGTGACATATCCAAAGTAGTTTCGTTTTTTGCTTGAGCTCTGTAACCGACTCCTACAATCTCGAGCTCTTTGCTAAAGCCGTTGGACACTCCCGTAACCATATTGGAGATTAAGCTTCGCGTAAGACCGTGAAGTGCCCTTTGTGAGCGCTCATCGTTTGATCGCTGTACAAGAGCCTGCTTTCCGTCTACTTGAACGGTTATCAGCTCAGGCAGTTTATGCTGTAATTCGCCTTTCGGACCCTTTACGACGACGGTCGAGCTATCAATTTTAACCTCGACGTTGTCGGGTATTTCAATAGGCTGTCTTCCTACCCTTGACATTTTAGTTTTGCTCCTTATAAAGATTTTCTGTTACCATACGTGGCATATTACCTCTCCGCCCACATGCTTCTGGCGGGCCTGCTTATCGGTCATCAGACCCTGTGAGGTCGAAATTATTGCCGAACCCAGGCCGCCGAGAACCCTCGGCAACTTATCCGCACTCGCATAAATTCGAAGCCCGGGCTTTGAAACCCGCTTAATACCGTTTATGGTCTTTTGTCTGCTCTTTGAATATTTAATTTGAATCTTTAAAACGTTCTCCTTAAAGTTTCCTTCACTTGAGACTTCAAATCCGCCGATATAACCTTCCTTCAGCAAAACTTCGGCTAAGGCCACCTTAAGTTTTGAAGACGGCATAATTACTTCCTGCTTCATTGCCGAGTTTGCGTTTCTTATCCGGGTAAGCATGTCGGCTATCGGATCAGTCATTGTCATAGCTTCATACCTCCTTTTACCAACTGGCCTTTGTGACACCCGGGATTTCTCCGTTGTGTACCATGACCCTTAGACAAATTCTGCACAAGCCGAACTTCCTGAAGACGGCTTTAGGCCTCCCGCACCTTTGGCATCTGGTGTACTGACGCACCTTAAATTTCGGTTTCTTAGCCTGCTTTTGAACTAATGCTTTTTTTGCCATTTAATTGTTTCTTCCTTCACGTCTAAACGGAAACCCCAGGGCTTCCAAAAGTGCTCTCCCACTTTCGTCGGTTGTGGCTGTGGTAACTATAGTGATATCCATTCCTCTGATCGAATCCACAGCGTCATAATTTACTTCCGGGAAAATGATCTGTTCTGTGATACCGAATGTATAGTTGCCGTTACCATCGAAAGACTTACGGGACAGACCCCTAAAGTCTCTGATTCTGGGAATAGCTATCGCTACCAGCCTGTCATAAAACTCCCACATCCGAGCGGAACGAAGTGTAACTTTAACTCCGATGGGCATCCCCTGCCTGAGTTTAAATTGGGATATGGAAGCTTTGGCTCTGGTGACTACGGGTTTTTGACCTGCGATAACGGTCATATCCTTAACCGCTCCTTCGATAAGAGACTGCTGCTGAGTAGCTTTTCC
>DAIDJA010000230.1 GCA_027451605.1 Acidimicrobiales bacterium | reverse complement strand
GGCAATTCCTAAAGACCACCCGTTTTACCAGACTATCGCAGAAACGGGTTACATGTCTCACACCCTTCCGAGAAATGAAACAAAAAAGAATACTGTCGGAAACAGTCAAAAAACAACTCAAATTATATCCGGTTCGTATGTCAGAACTGTTTTGGTATCCGAAGAAGGGTCTTATTGGGACAGAGGTGCTCTGATTTCACTTCCGGGGCCGGGGTTAGGCGGTCCTCCGGTTCAGACAATGGGCACATGGGAACAACAGCAAAGACTTTTTGCGGTATTTAGACAGAAACTACAACCCGCTTGGGCCGCCTTTGCCATGACGGAACCTCAAGCCGGAAGCGATGTAGCCCGGATCGAGACTACCGCAACCAAAGACGGGGATGAATGGATTTTAAACGGTCAAAAGATGTATTCTTCGAATTCTTCCCGTGCCGAGTGGGTTGTGGTCTTTGCGACAGTCGACAAAAATCTTGGAAGGTCCGGCCATAGAGCATTCATCGTCGAAAAATCTACCCCCGGTTTTGAAATTTTGAAGATAGAAGAAAAAATGGGAATCAAAGCCTATGAGACAGCAAGTTTTGCGTTAAACAATTGCAGAGTTCCGGAAGCTAATCTTTTGGGCGGCGAAGAATATTACAACAGGGAATCCAGCGGCGGTTTTGGCGGAGCCATGAAGACATTTAACGCTACGAGACCTATTGTTGCATCAATGGCGGTAGGTATAGCCAGAGCCGCGTTCGACGTAGCAAACAATTTTGTGAACACCGAATACCCAAAACACTCATTTCAACGGCTAGACCGAATCAAGGGCATGTTGTCAGAGATGCAACAACATATTATTTTTGCCAGGCTTATGTGCCTTAAGGCAGCATGGCTAATGGACAACCACAAATCCAACTCATTGGAAGCAAGTCAGGCAAAATTATTTGCACCGTCTCTCTGTCTAAAAGTTACAAATTTAGCCAGAGAAATATTGGCAGAAGCCGGCATCGACCGGGACTACCTTGTTGAAAAATTTGCCAGAGACGTTAAGGCTATCGATATTGTGGAAGGCACCAAACAAATTCAAAACTTGGTTGTGAGCCGACATCTGTTCGGGAGACAGTTCCTGTAATTCTGTCGAGACCATACCGTCTTCGAAATTTAGCCGAAACGGTTTCGACCGGCAAATATGGATCAACCGTTATTTTGTTTAGATTACCTAATGATAAGCCCAAAGGTGTTCAACGGTAATTTTCCAACACCATACACATGTTGAACTTGCAGAGCGACACCTTAAATTGTTAAAATTAAACCATGTTAAACATGGTCAAAATTTTAGCGATCGTGTTCCTTGTTTGCCTTACCCTTTCAGTTTCGACCAAGAACACATTTGCCGTGAGCGAAACCGGTAAATTTTCGGGCATACCTCAATGGGCCATCCCGACAATTACGAGTACGGGAGAAGTGAATGCAATATCCCCGCCCGGACAGGATGCTACGGTTACCGCCGCAACTCCGGCAACAGCAAATGCCTTTAGCCAAGCCGGTCAGTATGCGGGCCTTGCAACCGGGTACAAAACTTTGACCGATTCAACTATCTCAAATTACTACAACCCGGAGACTGTCGGAATAGATAAGTCGCAAGTGACCAAGATAGAAAAGCCAAGCAATACGGTGCCGGTATACATCTACCGAAACAAATTGGATATCCCCTTTGTTTATGGGAAGACTGATAATGCCACTGCATTCGGTGCCGGGTACGCAGCCGCTCAAGACAAACTTTTCGCTATGGACGTTTTAAGGCATTTAGGGTCCGGAACCCTAGCCGATATTGCCGGACCGTCCTGCTCTTTCGAACAGATGGACTATGCACAAATCTCTCAAACCGGTTACAGCCCTCAAGAGCGAAACCGGATGATAAATGATCTCAAGTCCGAAGGTAGTACGGGACTCATGACATACAACCTCGTTGTCAATTTCATTAAGGGCATAAACGCAAGAATTGCCTACGACTTAAAAGACCCTCATAAAAATCTCCCGATTGAGTATTCGCTACTGGGCCTTAAGCCGCAGTTGTGGACAGTCGGAGATGTCATTTCCGTTTTGGATGTAATTAGTGCCCAAGACGGTGAAGGCGGTGGCGGTGAGGTGCAAAATGCCGGCTTTTTGGAGTACCTTGATAACCTATTGGGTCCTTCAAACGGCTACAACGCTTTTGTAAGCTTTAAGGATCAAAATGACCCCAATACCCCCGTTACGGTTGACAAACCCTTCCCGTATATGTTGGTACCCTCCAAAGTTAATACAAGCTTAACGGCCATGCCAAACAACGCGCTGTCTCCGCTGACTTCGCAGATCGCCGATATGTCTCCGGGATGTTCTGATGCGCCTCCAAGTCCCACTGCGAAAGAGATCTTTTTTATACTCGGTCAAAGTCTCTTGTTTAATAAGTACACCTCGAATGCGGTGATTGTTTCCGGAAAATATACGCAATCGGGTCATCCCATAGCGGTATTCGGACCTCAGATTGGATATTATTCTCCCACGGTCTTCATGCAGGAAGATCTGCACGGACCCGATATTTCGGCTTCCGGCGTTTCACTTGCGGGCATGAACTTTGCAATAATCTTTGGTAGAGGTAATAATTTCGCTTGGTCGGGTACTTCGTCGGGCGCGGATGATATAGATCAGCGTATCGAACTTCTGTGTAATCCAAACGGCGGTGCTCCGAGTCCAGATTCTCACTGGTATCTTTATAAGAACCGTTGCCTACCTATGTCCCTTTATACTTCGACCGAAAACTTAAAACCTACCTTAATATCTCCGGGGAAGCCATATCTTTTGGTAAGAAATATCTACAAGACCATTCACGGCGTTATTCAGGGATATGGTTACGTAGGCAACAAACCTATTGCCGTTTCGCTCCAGAGAGCCGTAAATGACAAAGAACAGCTGGCCCTTCTGGGTTTGGTTCGTTGGGAAAATCCAAATAAGACCTATTCGGCGACTACATGGATGAAAGGTGCCGAAGATTGCCCGTGGGAGTTAAATTGGTATTACATAGATAGTTCGAATATCGCATATTATTCGGGCGGACTGCTGCCGATAAGGGCACCCGGCGTCAATCCAAATCTGCCGACTTGGGGTACCGGGGTAGCTGAATGGCAGGGATTCCTTACCTATAGACAACATCCCCAAGAAATTAATCCGCAATCCGGCATAATCATAAATTGGAATAATGCTTCGGCGATTGACTTTTCGGCAGCCGACAACGATTACAGTCACGGACCGGTTTACAGATCTCAACTCTTGTCAAATGCTCTGAACAAGATACTAAAAGAACACAACTATAAACTCGACCGAGCCGAAGTAGTTCAGGCGGATGAAACGGGAGGTCTCACCGATATGAGCGCTACGGGGCTTTATGCCGAAGTTGTTAAAGCGCTGGGGCCCAACTTACCAAATAACGTTCGGCAAATGATAAGTGCGGTAAGTCCTTGGATCGCAAGCGGAGGGCGCAGAGAACTTAACCTAAATAGCCCGTCAAAAATAACTGATCCGACCGGTGGGTTAACAGCAACATCGACCTATAAATATACCGACGCCATCGCTATCTGGGATCAGGTTTATCCCCTAATAGTAACGAACATT
>DAIDJA010000229.1 GCA_027451605.1 Acidimicrobiales bacterium | reverse complement strand
GGTTGTTACCGGGACTCACGATGAGTTGTTAAAAAGTTTTATTCCCTACGGAGAATTTATCGGTTCAATATCCGACAAGGGGGGCAAATTGTGACAGAAGACTTTATCGACATAGATACTCCGGAATTGAAAGTTAAAACCGCATCCGAACTGTTTAAACTGTTTAAACCTTATAAAAAAAAGCTGGCTTTGGCTTTCGTATGCCTTTTACTATTTTCGAGTGCGACCTTGGCTTCTCCGGCACTAATTGGTTATGCAATTGATCACGGGCTTGCTCCCCACCAAAATAGATTACTGGTTGAAGTCACCATCAGTCTGGTTATTTTGATGATGATGTCGATAATATTTGGAAGAATACAGTCGAAAATCATTGCAAAGATCGGAGAGACAGGGTTAAAGGACCTCAGGATTAAACTGTTCAGCCATATTATGTCGCTTTCTCTGTCATTTTTTACAAAAGTTCCCGCGGGAAAACTCGTGGCAAGAATGACAAGTGACTTTGACGCTATGGAGGATCTGGTTCAGCAGGGCTTAGTCGTGTTTGTAACCAGTGCTTTGTTATTTATCGCAACTCTTGTCGTTTTGGCGGCAATGAGTTGGCAGCTTTTTTTGGTAACACTTATAACCCTTCCTCCATTGATAGTTTTATCGAGATGGTTTGAAAAGAGGTCCAAAGCAGCATATCTTCAGGTGCGCGAGCGTATCGGAAATACCCTAACCAGTCTGCAGGAGGGGATAGCCGGCGTCAAGGTCATTCAAGCGTTCGGACGCCAAGAGCACACTGTTGATTCGTTCAGTTCAAAAAATCAGGCCCAATTAAAAGCTAATCTTAAAGCGATTGTGATCTCCATAAAGTATTTTCCGGTTCTTGAAACTACCGGAGTGGTGTCTACTGCTTTGATGCTCGGAGTCGGAGGCGTCTTGGTTCACGATGGCATTGTTCCGATAGGTACCGTAGTCGCCTTTATACTGTATTTAAATACACTTTATAATCCGATTCAACAGATGAGCCAACTTTATTCGCAGCTGCAATCAGCGGGGGCAGCTTTAACAAAGGTGCATGAAATATTGGAAGTAAAGTCAGACCTAAAGGTAAGTTCTGATCCGGTACCCATGCCGTCGAGGGGCGATTTCGAATTGGTCAACGTAGGGTTTAAATATAAAGAAGATCTGCCGCTCGCCCTGTCAAATGTTAACTTAACAATTTCATTTGGTGATCATGTAGCATTTGTGGGGCCCACGGGTGCCGGTAAGTCTACTTTGGCTAAATTAATTTGCAGATTTCATGATCCGACTGAAGGTACCATTACCTACGGCGGAACTAATTTGGACCAAATTGAAGAAACATCAATCAGGCAAGGCGCAATAGTGGTGCCCCAGGAGGGATTCTTATTTTCCGGTACGGTTGAAGACAATATCAAAATTTCCAAGCCCGAAGCGACTACCGAAGAGGTATTTGAAGCCCTAGACTCAATCGGGGGTTTATCAATGCTAACTGATCTGCCTGAAGGTCTTAAAACGTACATCTATGAACGGGGATCTTTGTTGTCGTCTGGTCAAAAGCAAGTTGTGTCTTTAGCCAGAGCGGCACTTGCAAATCCACGTGTTTTAATTTTGGATGAAGCGACATCCAATTTGGACCCATTCAGTGCCAGGGTGATTGAAGATGCATTGGATAAATTAAAGCAAAACCGTACACTTATCGTTATAGCGCACAGACTTAACACTGCCATGAAGGCTAACTCAATCATAGTAATTGACGAAGGCAAAATCGTTGAAGTCGGAACTCACAGCCAGCTAGTATTGAATAAGAAGAAATATGCCGAATTATTCAGCGCTTGGGAAAAAAATGTTGCATGAAGCCTTCTAGTAACGATATTTCCCTCCATTGTAACCTAGGTCCTATTGAACTAACTTCCCCGATAATTTTGGCTTCGGGAACTTCGGGACACTCAAATGAGCTTTCCGGATACGGTAATCTCGCAAAGGTTGGGGCGATAACAGTTAAATCCTTGTGCCTTAATCGGTGGGACGGCAATAAGCCGCCTAGAATTTCGGCATTGGATGACGGCGTTATAAATTCCGTAGGTCTTCAGGGTCCGGGAATTGATTACTTTATTGAAAACGATTATCCAAAATTGGAAAAAGCTAATGCAAAAGTAATATTGTCTATCTGGGGCATCACCGTTCAAGACTACTTGAAGGTTTCCGAGATTGTTCAGACCGCATTCGAAAAATCCCGCCTTAAAAACTTGATTGGGGTGGAAGTCAATATTAGCTGTCCGAACGTAGATGACCAAAACCGCCTTTTTGCCCAAAGCAGTGAATATACGGGCGAAATTGTCGGGCTAGTAAAGAAGAACCTTAGCCTGCCCGTTTTTGTCAAGCTTAGCCCCATAGTTTCAGACCCTGTACAAATTGCGCGAGCGGCAGTGGATTCGGGAGCTGACGTATTGACTTTGACCAATACCATGTTCGGAATCGGTGTGGATGCGGGTAAACTCGACTTTGTGTTGGGGAACGTGACGGGAGGAATCTCCGGGAGGCCGTTAAAGGCATTGGCTCAGTCGGTTGTGGCTAAAATTAGATCCGACAATTCAAATATTCCGATTGTCGGAGTAGGTGGAATCTTTAATCTCGATGATATGATTCAATATTGGTTTATCGGGGCCAATGCGGTAGGCATCGGGTCGGCTACTTTTTTTGATCCCCGAACTGCTTTCAAACTGGGGACTAAACTAAAAACCCATTTAAGCAGAGGAGGATATACAAGCTTTGAAAACTTTTGGGAAGATTTGCAGACAAAGAGAACGGAAGTTTTAGATGGAAGACAATAAGACACAGAACCTTGAAAGTTCAATAGAGAAACTGGCAGTGGCTTTGGATTTTGCCGATGAGAAAGAGGCCATGAAATTTGTAGGTCTTATGGAAGATAGGATAAAGATCTACAAAGTCGGCCTGGAGCTATTTTCCGTATCAGGTCCTCAGTTTGTATCAAAATTAATTGGCCTCGGCTATGATGTTTTCGTTGACCTGAAATTACATGATATCCCAAATACCGTTTATGGTGCGGCAAAAGCCCTCGGCAAGCTGGGGGCAAGATTCATAACGGCTCATTCTTCGGGGGGCGTAGAGATGTTGCAAGCTGCGAACGAAGGATTCAATGAGGGTTGCAGTGATGGTGGATGGGGAGGATTACGTTACTGTCTCGGTGTTTCTGTTTTAACATCCGATCCTTATTTTACCGATCAGCTTTTATTTTCAAGAGTAGAAACTATAGTAACGGCTGGGTTGAAGGGTTTTGTATGTTCGGGGACGGATCTTTCAAAAATAACTCAGAAAATTGGGCATCTTTTTAAGGTTGTTCCGGGAGTCAGACCAGTCGGAAGTTTCGAAAATGATCAGTTGCGGGTCACAACACCCTCGAATGCAATTGCTTCAGGAGCTGATCTACTGGTGGTCGGAAGGCCAATAACACTTTCGAGTAATCCGATTGCAGCCACGAATGAAATATTAAGATCAATTTTTCTGGCAAATTGAGTTGATTTCATATTTAAAGGGAGTAACTTAAATGCTTAGAATTTGGGTGACTTATCCGTGGTCTCTTAAATGTCTAACATTTAGGCGAAAAATGAACTA
>DAIDJA010000228.1 GCA_027451605.1 Acidimicrobiales bacterium | reverse complement strand
TTTCGGTAGTTCAGACTCCAATTTGTCAATTTGGTCCAAAAGAATCCTCTGTTCTTTTACGAATGAACGCAATGACTTTAGCAGTGGCTTGGGTGAGATCATTGAATCAGCTACCAAATCCAACTTCAATAACCTTGCCGTATTTCTTATAAGATCCGAATTTGAGTTCAGCAATAATCTTTTTAATCTGGGCAAGACTATATCTAGAAACACCATGCCGTCAAAGGTAATTACGGGTCCCACATAGGGCTTTGCCAAGATATAGTCCAGAGAAGTCAAACATCTTCTTGTTCCGATTGGCGCAATAAGGCAGAGTGCCTTGGTCAAATGATGAGCAAGGTTCGAAAAGTAAATTGCTGATCCTGCTCCAAAACTGTAGCCTACCACTATTAAATCAGACAACCCCAGCTGTGTAACCCTCTCTTTCAACTCAACAGCCAATTCATCAAATCCTTGGGGCGGACCGAAACTCTTACCGTAACCCGGGCGATCCGGTATCAGCAGGGTATGATTTGCCACAAGTTTTGCCACAAGTTGTTCAAAATTTTTACCGTATCCGGGCTGACCGTGTAGTAGTAACACGGGCTGACCGTTACCTCTTACTTCAAGATACATCAAATTTGACCAAAGACATATTTTTCATAGGAATAATAATTGATCTATACAGTTTATCCAAGTACAAATTCATTTAAGCTTGGCCTAAAATTTTTAACTACGAATTGATAATTTTATTTTGAATAATAAGACTTATTTCTTTTTCGTAATCCTAAACTCCGTACCTTTACCGATCTCAGAAATTACCGATATATTCATATCATGTGCATTTACGATGGCTTTAACAATGGCCATTCCAAGCCCAAGACTTATGGACGAATAGTCATCTTGAATAATTTTTTGATCTGAAGATCGATAGAATCTATCAAAGAGTTTCGCTGTCTGCTCGTTTGTCATACCTGGACCAAAATCCTTAACCCTTAGTACCATATTCTGCGAATCTCCGACAGACAGTTCAATTCTGGTATTTTCAGGAGTATGAACTGCGACATTGTTCAACAAATTCGAGACGACCTGCCTGAATCTGTCAATATCTCCGATAATAGTAAATCTTGACGGCAAATCCATCTCGACCGAATAATTGGGAAACGAAACTTGAAAATCTAAGATCGCTTCGGCGACCATTGTTACCAGATCAAATTCTTTACAATCGAGAGGCCTTCCCGCATCCAGCCTGGATAGAAGAAGCAGGTCTTCAACTAATCTCCACATTCTGTTTGATTCCTTACTGATTCTGTCGAGGGCAAAATCGAAGCGCTCCGGATCCAATTTAGAATTTCTCAAAAGTTCGGAATATCCACGAATGGAAGTTAACGGCGTTCGAAGTTCGTGTGACGCATCTGCAATAAAGTTCCGCAAATTATCTTCGGATTTACCCTGGCTTATAAATGCGGCTTCAAGCTCACTTAACATGTCATTTAACGCGTTTCCAAGTCGGTCTACTTCGGCAATTTTTGAATTAATTTCAACTCTTGCCGAAATATTTCCCTTGCCGATCGACTGTGCAGTATCGATCATGACATTTAGCGGTCGAAATCCCCTTTTTAATACATAGAAAGATGACGCACCAATTAGTAAAAGTACCATTATTGAACTGAAAAGTTCGATAATTACCAGACGACTTAAGGTCTGATTTACACTTGTCAGTGTTTCCCCCACTATGATAGTTCCGCCAGGATATCTAATTGCCTCTATCCTGTATTGAACATTGGATTTAGAGGCTGACCCAACAGTGATCGCCTGAGGTACCGGATAGAGGATATGAAAATTAATCTTTTTGGTATTGAATTTAATCGGACCTTCTATTGCAGGTATGTTAGTTGGGATATTTGGGGTTGGATCGGTTCCCCCTAAACTATCCGAGGGTCTGGCTACAATAACTTTCCAAGTCGTATTCCGTATTTCAACATAAATCGAAGGATCGATAAGTCCGGCAATACGATCCCTAGACAACTTCTGCTTTCGTATTGCCGAAAATGCCGCACTTCTATAGGCGACATTTAAAGCCTGATCCAGTTCGGTATCCACATTACCGTAAAGAAAAGTTTTAAGGGAAAAGTAGGTTACAAGATTTACCGCAAGCAGTCCCAGCAGAGTTACAATTAGAAATATAAGCGTAAGTCTTCTGCGCAGGCTCATTTAGAAAAGCCGTTTGGCTGTCGTTGCGTCATGTCCCTAAGGGAATAACCGACCCCCCTTATTGTTTGAATCAAAGGCGGGGAAAAAACGTCGACTTTTTTCCTGAGGTAGCTAATATATGTTTCAACCAAGTTGGGGTCAGAATACATATCCAACCCCCAGACTTCTTCTAACAATTCCGCCTTAGATACTACCTTATTGGCATGGGTCACCAAATATTTCAACAAAGAAAATTCCAGGGCCGTTAACTGTATCAGGGTACTTTGCCTGGATGCTTCAAAGGTGTCTAGATTAAGTTCGATATCATAGGCAAACAGAATGTTGCTATTTTTAATATCTGACAGGAGATGTCGTTTTAGAATGGCCTTAATTCTTAAGGAGAGCTCCTCTAGTGAAAAAGGTTTCGTTATGTAGTCGTCTGCCCCTAAAGAAAGTCCGAGAATCTTATCTTCGGTTGAATCTCTAGCCGTTAAAAAAACAACCGGAGTTAAATCCTGATTGCTACGCATTCTTTGCAAAACATAGTTGCCGGAAAAATCCGGCATCATAACATCTAAAATCACTAAGTCATATGTTGATCCATCCAGTTTGTTAATAGCCTCAATACCGGAATTTGCCGTTTCAACTTCATAACCGTCAAGTGATATAGCCGTAGAAATTAAATCGGTAATGGGCTTTTCATCGTCCACCACAAGCAACCTAATTTTACGGTCTAAATTTAATGAATCCACTTAATAGCAAACAACCTTTTCATGATCTTTGATCTAAATGGCGGGAGCTCGCTTTTTTCGGGTGACTCCCCATTTGGTTACCAGCCAAAGCGCTTCAAGCGTAATGTTAATAGACATTTTGGACGTACCCCTTACACGATCAACAAAACTTATGGGTACCTCTTTTATCTTACCGCCAAGTTGCGACACTGCATATGTCATTTCGATCTGAAAACCGTACCCCTCGGCGTGAATCGTAGACAAGTCAATTGCTTTTAGTATTGAAGCCGAATAAGCCCTGAAGCCTGCGGTTGAATCATTAACGGGAAGACCCAACATAATTTTCGCGTATTGGTTTCCCGATTTTGAAAGCAATCTCCTTTGCCACGACCAATTAGGAATGTGACCTCCCGGTATATATCTTGAACCGATTACCAAATCAAAACTATCCTGAAACGGATCTACCAAAGATCCTAAAGCGGCAGGATCATGGGACAAATCTGCATCCATTTCGATTAAAACGTTAAATCCGTTGTCAATTCCCCATGAAAAGCCGTCCCTGTAGGCAGAACCAAGCCCGCTCTTTTTTTGTCGCCGTAAAACTTGAATTCTTCCAAGATTCTTCGACAGCTCTTCGGCCTTATCGGCAGTTCCGTCAGGGGAGTTATCGTCAACGACCAAGACCGAACCCTGCGGAAGCGAGATTCTAATTTTATTTAATACCTCTTCAATATTTTCGATTTCATTGAATGTGGGAAGT
>DAIDJA010000227.1 GCA_027451605.1 Acidimicrobiales bacterium | reverse complement strand
TATAGATGTGATAAACATTAAAGTAATTCTCGGCGACTGCAGGTTTGATAAAATCGTCCTTTAGATTCTCAGTGTATAATTTTGCCAGCAGATTTTTGTGCCGGTTAATATCGTCCAGTTTTTTCAACTTGATCAATAGAAAGCCAGCTTGGATCTCGTCAAGCCTTGAGTTGTAGCCGACCAACTCATTATAGTACTTAATCCGGGAACCGTAATTCCTGAGAGTCCGAATCTTTTCGGCCAGCAGGGGATCATCGGTCGTTACTGCACCGGCATCGCCAAGGGCACCGAGATTCTTTGTAGGGTAGAAACTAAATGCGCCTAAATCGCCCAAGTTCCCAACCTTCTTCCCGTTATAGAGGGCTCCATGTGCCTGAGCACAATCCTCAATTACCTTTAACTCATATTTCTGTGCCAGATGATTAATAGGATCCATATCACATGGTCTACCGTAGAGGTGCACCACCAAGATCGCTCTTGTATTTCCGCTGATCTTCTCTTCAATCTTCAAGGGGTCGATATTATAAGTGGCAATATCCGGCTCCACCAGTACCGGTTTAAGTCCCGCTTGAATGATAGCAATGATTGTCGCGATATAAGTATTCGATGGAACTATTACTTCATCTTTCTCATTGAGTTCCAATGCTTTCAATGAAAGCAAAAGAGCGTCTAATCCTGATGCAACTCCGATGCAATACTTCGCGCCGCAATAATTGGCGAACCGTTCTTCAAACGTGTTTACATTCTCACCCAATATGTATCTTCCGCTCTCGAGAGTCTCTCGGAACTTCTTTACAAATTCGTCGAAGAATGGCTCATTTAGTCTGCCAAGATTCTCATACTCAATCATTTTAATACCAGTTCCCAACTATAAGTAATTACTTATATTTTCCCGATAATAGCCGATCGTTAGCCTGAGACCCTCCGCTATATTAATCGTTGGGTGCCAACCGAGCTCCTCCTTTATCAGCGTCCCATCGGAATAATAATCCCCGATGTCAATACGCTTCCTTTCCTCAGGAAACTCCTTGATTACGTACTTTCCCTTCCCATAGGTTTTCACCAGCAGTTCCGCCAATTGTCTCAAGGAAATAATCTCAACACCCCCTAAATTATAGATTTTCCCATTGGAGTTACTATCAAGTGCGGCTAGAATCATCGCTTCGGCGACATCATCGACATATGTAAAATCTCTCAATTGTTCACCGCCCCATACCTCTATTTCTCTCCCTTCAATGATGTTTCTGATCCAAATCCCAAGAAACGTCTGGCGAGCATCCTTGATCCTCATTCGGGGGCCGTATGTATTGGTGAGTCTCAGTGCACACGCATTAATCCCGTATACATTGTTGTAGAGAATGTGATACCATTCTCCCGCCAGTTTGTTTATCCCATTTACGTCCACCGGCCTTGAAGGGTGCAATTCATTTACGGGCAGGTAGTCCGGTCTTCCATATATTTGTCGAGTACTCGCGAACACGATTTTGATGCCTGTGTTATGCTTCCTGCAAGCTTCCAGAATCGAGAGCTGGGCCCTCGCATTGATTTCCAGATCAACAAAAGGATTTTGCATCGAATCCAGGTGACTTGTTTGCCCGGCCAAATTGAAAAGCAAGTCTTTATCCTGAACTAAATATTTCATGCTGAATTCATCGCGCACATCTGAAATATTAACGCTGATCTTATCCCTGATGCCGGTAATATTAGACAGGTTACCGCCATATTCTGGGATCAGGCTGTCAATGACTGTAACTTCTGCCCCCACCTCGACCAATTTTCTCGCAAGGTTAGAGCCTATGAACCCCAACCCACCACTTATCAAAACCCTGGCTCCCTTTAGCTCCGAGATGTCTCTATTCATGTAGCTCTGCCTCCCGGTGTTGATAGCCATGAAGCAAATCACGATACGACTCTAATGTCTTCTGGATCATAATTTCCATGCCAAACGACTTCTCTACTGTATTCATTGCGTTCTTCGTGATATCGCTTACAAGAATGGTATTCACGGGATCAAGCACGAAACTCACGCCGTTTGCCAAATGTTCCTTATTCTTAATCCTTACCAGAAAACCGTTCACATTATGCTGGATGACAGTCGGAACGCTGCCGATATTCGTAGCAACCACAGGAACTCCACATTGCATGGCCTCCAGAATTGTCAAATCATATCCGTTTTGACGAATCGTTGGATCAACAAAGACGTCAGAGGACTTGAAGTATGAACTCAATTCATCAAAATCGACTTTGCCGGCAAATATCACTTTCTCGCCGACATTTTTCTTTTTAGTCAGCTTCGCAAGCTCTTTTTTGTAGCGACCATCTCCGACAACAAGGAGAACTGAATCAGGAATATTGTTCTGGATGAGAGGTAATGCTTCGATCAAATATTGAATACCTTTCTCTTTATGAAGCCTCGCCAGGGCCAATATTATCTTGGTGCTACTTGGAATATTGTATCGATGCCTGATCTCACCTTCAGAGACCTTGTCCGACAGGAAACAGTTCAAGTCAATGCCATTGAATACAATCTTAATCTTGTCGGAGGGTAAACTGTAAAGCTTCTTGATCAGGTGATACTGCTCATTGCTTGTCGCGACAACCATATCTGCTTTTCTATTAGCCTTGTATTCAAACAAGATAAAATTAAAGAGTTGTCTTGCCAGTCCGCCCAAGAGATAAACATTCTCGGTCCATTCAGTGAGAGATAAACCAATATTGATCTTCGTTCTCAATTCGTCCCAAAAGGTTCCGTGCATAGTTATGACAGTGGGACAGACTAACTTCATCTTTCGCTTTTTGTTTATGACGGAGAAGCCTGCAATACTGTGAGAATGAACGACATCAAATGCGTAAGTCTCATTCAATTGGGCAAATTTCGCGAGGCTATACTTCCACCAGGCACGGCTGTACGATGAGGATCTGGTGTCATTAAGGTAGTAAATCGCAACCCCTTCGACAAATTCTTTCTCAACATTATCAGGGTGCTTAGTGGTAATTATTACTACCTCATTTCCCGCGCGTGCTAAACCCTTCGCCAACATCATTACAATATCCTGCAGGCCGCCCTTCTGATGAACCGGGACAGCCTTAACAAGAAAACATATTTTCATAACTAAATTAGATTCTTCCTTTGCAGCAACTCAATATATATCGACTCGAGTTTCGCTGTTTGTTTCTTACTATCAAACTTGTCTTCAACATATTTTCGCGCATCAACCGCCAGTCTGTTTCTGATTTCAACCGAATTCAGCAACATGACGACCTTGTCGGCAATTTCCTTGCTTGACTTCGGTCGAACCAGAAAGCCGGTTTTGTTGTCAATCACTATCTCGGGGATACCCCCAATATTGGTGGCGACAACGGGAACCCCCATGGCCATGGCTTCAACCAAAGCCAAGCCAAACCCTTCTCTTTCACTACTGGGCAAGACAAGGACTGTGGAGGCCTCCAGGATCGAAGGAATATCTTGTCGGCGACCCAGGAATGATACATGGTCGCTGATGTCCAGGTCATTTGCAAGCTGGATGAAATAGTCCCTTTCGTCGCCATCTCCCACAACGACAAAATGTGCATCACGCACTTTTTCCATGATAAGAGGAATAGATCCTAAGAAATATTCAATTCCCTTTTCCTTATAGAGCGCGGCGACTACCGTTACTACATTTCTTCTG
>DAIDJA010000226.1 GCA_027451605.1 Acidimicrobiales bacterium | reverse complement strand
ATCTGTTAAATTAAATACAAGGTTATAAGAGCCGGCTTAAATTAAAGGATATTGAGTGAAAAGATTACAAAGTCATAGATAAAGTGGGCGCCCACCTGACATTTGATACTCCGGGTTTTGTGGTACACCGCTGCCTGCATCAAACCAAACGGTATTGTCATAACTAAAAGCGGCCAGCCCCCGTAAACATGATAGGAGCATCTCAGGGCCGTCGATATAAGTATTGCATAGATGGGTTTTACATTCATTTGTTGAAGCCTGTGGAGCAAAAAGCCGCAAACCGCCACTTCTTCCAGGAACGATGTATATAGCGAGTCTGCGAATCCGACTATAAGGTAGTAGTGATTTATATTAGGACTCACGGCAGGATTATTTGTCGGTTGAAGATGCAGAGCCGCCGTGGCTGCTCCCAAGGCAAAGGCGATAACAAATGCTCCGAAAGCCAATAAGATTGTCAAGCCAATATCTACTCCGGTATATTTGGTAGTAAGTCCTATCGCCTTAAATGATTCACCGGATCTGTGCAAAAGGTAGCCTATTAGAAATACGGCATAAGTTCCAAATAATGCGACCAACACCTGTAAAAAGATATCCAGAGCTAAGTGTCCTGTGACCAAAGGCTGAATAATTGCAGTTGAATTTTGATTTAGGAGCCTCTGGGCCCCTATTACTATCGCAGAAGTGATTCCGGGTAAAAAAGCCGACGCCTCGGTAACTAAAAGCTCCCAGATCATATTAAATCTGTTGTAGGGTTGAGCTTGCGGTGTGATTACGGGATAGGGATTGTTGGGAGTGGGTGGGTAGAAGTTCTGAGTCAGGCCGGCATTTCCCCAATGGGTTGGGTCATAACCGGTAAACGCACCGACTTGACTCTGCCGCCAATTTTGGTTATAGCCTACATTTTGCTGACCTATCTGATTTTGGCCGTAATAGTATTGATTTGGGATCTGATAATTTTCGTTAAATTGTGGCTGGTAGTTTCCCTGATAATAATTTCCCTGCTGGGGATTTCCCTGCTGGGGATTTTGCTGCTGGGGATTTTGCTGCTGGGGATTTGGCTGGTACTGACCTTGCCCATAAAATGCATTGGATGCTCCATAAAAGTTTTGTGGGTTGAACGGTTGGTTCACCGTGGGAATGCCATAGTTATAGCCACTATTTTGAACGGACGAATTTGGCATTGACGGGTTTCGAGGATCTTTTTGAAAATTAGGAGCATTTATATCTCCGGTATTGTCAACCTGATACGGGTTTACTTGGGGAGTGGGTCCAAACTGAACGTCTTCTTTTTGTCCGTCGTTATCGAATGTCATAGCTTCAAGTTATATGATTGAAAATACCCACTCGCAAATTTAATCCAAATTATTTTTGAATTTGAATTTTCGTGGGACTGAAATCTAGAGTTGAATGTTATAGGGTAAATATTAACAGTTTTAGGGAGTTGATTTGACGCAAGACAGTTTTAAAAGCATAGATGAATATTTAAAAAAAGCTGTAGCAAATAAGTTGCGTGAATTGATATCGTCTGTTTTAACGGAAGAGTTGGAAGATCAAGATTGGATGGAGGTTCTAAGCGATCTGACTAATGCCCAAAATAAAGTGAACAAGTTCGCAACGGGCCAAATAGCCTCAAGGATTATGCAATTTAAAGGGGAAAGCGGAGATCCCGATTTTCATTTTGTTGCATCGCCCATATCGGGAATTGCCAATGCGATTGCGTTACCGATTCAGTATATAGATGACGACGGGACTGACATTACCGCAATTGCCAATTTTCCGAATCAGTATGAGGGTCCTCCCACCTGTGTGCATGGGGGAATAATTGCTTCAGTGTTCGACGAAGTTCTCGGAGCGGCTAATTCTAGGCACGGTCGACCCGGATTGACCGGTACTCTTAAGGTTAAATACAAGTCACCGACACCTTTAAACAAGGATCTGATCATTAAGAGTCGCGTTAAAGATATTTCGGATCGAAAGGTTACGACTGAGGGTGAAATTTATTACGACGGGAATCTGACGGCAAAAGCTGAAGGCCTATTCATAAGTGTCGATCCTGAAAAATTTTTAAATATTGCCCGAAACCATGCCGGAGAAGAAGCAGTTGAACTTCTTAAAAAGCAGTGGGGACCGGCGGAATAAAACATATTAAGTGCCGGAAACCAATATGATGAATTTCACTTATTTTCGGTTCGAGACACGAATAAAAAGGCTACAAAGTTGTAGGCAGTTGATTAATTAAAATCATCTGTACTATTTCTTACAAGTTTTGGAAGAATTCAGGAGATGAGTGTTATCCACTTTTCATCGAGAAGCCATGTCTTGCCGGATTTGTTAAGCAAATTTCAAAAACTTCAGTTTTTGAAAGTGTTTTTTGTGAATTCCAGCGAACTTTTCGGCAGCTTTTAATTTAAAGTAGTGCGCTGGCGATATTCGAATTGAAGTTTTTTTAAGCGATAACAGTGATGTGAATTTTGTTATTATCAGTATTTCCTCACTTTGGTAATCTCGTGTCTCGGAAGTAACCACTCGTTCAACAAAAGTTGAGCTGCCAGATCTTTGGTTTATTCACTCAGGCTTTCGGTCGAGTGTTGTAAGAATTGGATCTTGTAAAGGTCAGAATAAAGTCCGGAAGAGTTGATTAATATTTCATGAGAACCGCTTTGAACGATTTTTCCGCCATCTACTACCAATATATTGTCCGCTTTTTGTATCGTCGACAGCCGGTGTGCAATTACGATTGAAGTTCTATTTTTAAGAACATTTGCAAGTGCGGTCTGTACTGCCAGCTCGGATTCGGAATCCAAATGAGCAGTGGCTTCATCGAGCACCACAACTTGAGGTTTACGAAGAAATAGTCTGGCAATGGCAAGCCTCTGTTTTTCACCGCCGGAAAGACGATAGCCTCGGTCACCTACCACAGTATCGAGTTTCTCCGGCAAGGATTGAATTAAATTTAATATCTGTGCTTGTTCCAGTGCTTCATAGATCTGGTCGTCCGTTGCATCTAAATTTGCAAATTTTAGATTATCGCGTATGGATTCATGGAAGAGATGTGCGTCTTGGGTAACCATACTAATTGTCGATCGAAGGTTTTCGAAAGAAAGTTCTCTGATATCGATTCCCCCAATGGTAATTAATCCTTTAGTCGGGTCATATAGTCGACCGACTAACGACGATATTGTAGTTTTACCTGCTCCGGAATGTCCGACAAGCGCTACCATAGTTCCTGGCTCAACTCTGAAATTCACGTTATCTAAAACCTGTCCCGAATCGATCTTTTGTAAATTTGCTACCGCCTCCAGTGAGGCCAAGGAAACTTGATCGGCGGTCGGATAGCTAAAGTATACATTTTTAAATTCCACCGAAGGCGGAAATTCACTTAACTGCTTGGGATTTGTCGGTTCGGCAACCAGAGGCTCCAGATCCAAAACTTCAAATACTCGATCGAATGAAACCAGTGCCGTCATAATGTCAACCTGAACATTTGAAAGTGCCGTAAGAGGTCCATACAGCCTGTTTAAGTATGCGGTTAGAGCCACAACTGTTCCTACGCTAAGGCTTCCGTTTACTGCCAGTACACCTCCCCAGCCGTAAACAACTGCAGTAGCAATCGACGCAGTAAGTGTGAGTATAACTAAAAATACCCTTCCATACATCGCCTGTTTAACTCCGATATCTC
>DAIDJA010000225.1 GCA_027451605.1 Acidimicrobiales bacterium | reverse complement strand
GTATAGTCGGTTATAGGGCTTTGATTATCATTTGGGGCACTCCAGGATAAAGAAACTCCGGTGGAGCTATAAACAATATTGGGAGTGTTTGGTACAGAAGGCGGTCCAAATGTAGTAGCTGAAACAAAGGTAGAAGGCGGCCCGTCTCCTTGGCCGTTAACTGCGGTGATAACCACCGAATATGTTGTCCCGGCATTTAGCCCCGTTAGATTATAGGAAGTAGATGTAGAAGCGGTATCTACCGTGGTTGCGGGACCGTTATTTGGCCAATAGGTTACAAGATAGTCAGATACCGCACTGGCGCCCTGAGACGAAGGTGCCTGCCAGCTGAGCATAAGCGATGCATTCTCCGAAGTAACCGTAGGTGAAAGCGGAGCAGACGGTACACCTGTTGCATATGTTATCGGAGCCGTTGTTAGAGAAGGGGGGCTTGATCCGTTAGCATTAACTGCAGTGACGGAAAAGGTGTAGGTATCTCCCGGAACAAGATTTAAACTGTTTAAAGGCACACTGTCACTTAGAGGATTTAAAGACGTAGGAGTGTCTATGACACTTGGTGATCCTCCCTTTGGCATAGCTGTTATCTTATAGTCGGTAATTCCGGCTCCGTTGTCCTGAGGAACATTCCAAGACAGATTAACCACAGAAGCAGACGTACCAAAAGTTAATCCACTGGGGCTATACGGAAGACCGGAAGCCCCGGTATTGGGAATAACGTAAATCCCATAACAGTCGGTCTCATAGACATTGCCCGCTGAGTCAAAAGCCACCAGGCCAGCGTTTCCAATTGAAGCCTGGTTTGCCTCGACTCCGGCTGTTGTCGCACAAATGCCGCCTCCCGTGGCAAGGCCTCCGATGATGTAGAGTTTATCTTCCGTCATCGGGTATCCGAAATAAGTGCCTGAAACGGCCGGGATGAAGTCGACTTCCGCTCCCCCTTGCAGAAAAGAAATAGCTCCCTGTCCGTCGACGGCAAGGCCGTAATCTGCCGACACCGGTACTGATGTCGGGGATACCCCTGATGTTTCATAGCTTCCGGATGAGCTGCCGGTCCCCGCGATGCGATAGATATCACCTGCGGTCATTGCCTGACCGAAATAAGTTCCCGAATCAGAAGGTACTATCATAATCAGATGAAGAACATGGTCGCCAAAAACAATGTTTCCCGAAGGATCGATGGCAATCCCAGTTGGCTGACAGAGATCAGCGGAAGTTGCCGCTCCGCTTGGAATATAACCCGCGGTGCAGTCGGTAGTCGAATCTCCGGCCACCGTATAAATATAGTCTGCCGTCATTGCCTGACCGTAATAGGTATCTGAGGCAACCGGAATGAAGCGAATCGTTAATGTGGTGTTTGTCCATTGGACAAATGCAATATTACCGGATCCACTGACTGCTATTGCGGACGGGCTTATCCCAGCATTTACGGCAGGTCCCCCGTCACCGCTGTAGCCATTTGTACCGGTTCCTGCCACACTGTAAATGTAGTCTGCCGTCATTGCCTGACCGTAGTAAGTGCCGGTTGTCTGAGGGATCATGCTGATAAAAGATCTCTCATTTATGTAGACGTTGCCGTTGCCTGAAATTGCAATACCGCCGCTGCAGCTGATTTCGGCTGAGAGGGCAGGTCCGCCCGTGCCGGTAGTTCCCTCCGTCCCGGTCCCCGCAATTATATACGAGTTTCCCGTTGTCATAGATTGACCGAAATAAGTTCCCGAAACAGCCGGGGTCATCAGGATATTTGCGCCACTGTCATTGCACGTATATATATTTCCGGTTGAGTCAAATGCCAAAGCTCGCTGTATTGAAGAGTATCCGGCTATTTTGTA
Organism: Acidimicrobiales bacterium; assembly: GCA_027451605.1. Taxonomy (GTDB): domain Bacteria; phylum Actinomycetota; class Acidimicrobiia; order Acidimicrobiales; family JABEUL01; genus JAJZNL01. The sequence goes on along the minus strand of DAIDJA010000225.1, from coordinate 1,853 downwards.
TAAGTATCCGGCAATAGCTCCCGGGGGAACAAGAGTGGAAGTGGTCGCAGCCTTCGAGGCAATGATTCCGTATGATAACAGTGAACCACATATCACAACTACAAGTATCGCGGTTTTAATGACCTTTTTCAGGACATTAAAGGTAATCCCTTCGCTCAATCTTATTGAACTAATTTTATTTATTTCATATTTAATATTTTTCATTATGGCGCCTCCGGAATTATAGCTTTAGCATTTGTGATTGATATAATAGTCGTTCCTGAGAATTGAGTTCCGTTATAAAATACAACATTTCCCTTATTGTCTTGGAACATACAGAAATTAGATGATATGCAGGATACCCGAGGATACGGAGAACTTCCGTCAATTGAGGGATCCATCAGGTAAGGATTCGAAAAGCTGAAACGGCCCCACTGACCTTGTTGAAAGATGCCCGATAGAATATAGCCGTTGGCGTCTATTAATGTACATACTGAAAAATAGGTTTGATTAACACAAGAAAGAGAAGAGATATAAGCAGATCCGTCCACGTCATTTGGCTTACTCCAAGTCCAAGTACAGGTTGGAGAACCCGTACAGTTTCCGTTATAGATATTTCCGTTGGCATCTGTTACAAAGCATAAGGTAGAACTCATACATGAAATTGAAGTCAGTTTGTTTCCCGAAGATGAGATGGTACCGGAAGCTATGAAATTGGGTGGATTTGCAGTACAGCTCGCTGAAGTGGTGCAGGTGATCCAGTTCCCGGCTGTGTCGACAGCTCCGCAGAAGGTATCTGAGATGCAGGAGATGGATTCCAAGGGGTTGAGATCTGCGCCGGATTGCTTAGGCCAGGCTCCGGCTCCGCCAGTCGGATTCGTTGAAGTGAAAGCATTTCCACTTTCGTCCACTGCCCCACAGAACCAACCGGACGAATCATAATTGCAGGAGATAGAGTCAATTGGACCTCCGTTCGGAGGAGTACTAATATTAACAGCCCCAGACCAGTTCCCATGTTGACTCGGATCGGTATTTGTATAAACATTTCCTCCGCTGTCTCCTGCCACACAAAGACTCGTGGAACTTCCGTCATATTGGCAGCTTAAAGATGTGAACGTGTTTGACCCCAGATTGAGAGAATCAGTTGTGGCCCAGGTGCTTCCGTTGTAGAAAAGCGTCTTTCCCTTGGTATCTATTGTTTCACAGTAGTTATTGGATGATCCAGCGTTCCAACATGACTCTGCGACTAAGGCCTTATTTGTGACACTCAGTGCCCCGTTCCAATTTAGAGGAGCAGATGAAGTAGAAACGGAGTTACCGTTGTTGTCGACTGCCAGACAGAATACCGATGAAGAGGTGGCACAGCTTAAAGATGTAATATATGCGTTATTGTCAACTGTGGGTGAAACCACCGACCAAGATGATGAATTAACATTGGTATTTGCTATAACCCCTCCGACATCGTCAGATATTGTACATATGAGATTAGTTGAAACATAACATGATATTGAACTGGGCTGTGAGTTGTCGGTAGTTGAAAGAATCGGACTTGAACTTAAATCAGCCCACCCCGATGCCGTCCAGCCTTTCCAGGTTCCCCCGTCAAGATAAAAGACATCTCCTACGGTATCTACTGTCAGACAATCATCATTTGAACTTATAAGCTGACATGAAATTGAAACGAGACTTTGGTTGTCAATGGCAGCAGATAAAGCCCAGCCGCTACTTGTATAGTTGTAGGCATTTCCGGCGTCATCCACTGATTCACAGAAATTACTTGAGATACAAGATACAGAAGATAGGGCGTTGGTTGTATCCACGGCTGTTACACTCCAGGAACCGCCTGAATATTCTATCGCATCTCCCTGATTGTC
>DAIDJA010000224.1 GCA_027451605.1 Acidimicrobiales bacterium | reverse complement strand
AGTGAATAGATTTACTAATGGCGATATTAGAATCATGTTTTTTGGGCAGGAAACAAATAGCTGGTATAATCATATTGAATCAAGAGTTAACCTGCTTCAGAATTGTTATGATGAGTTTTTTACAAATGGCTATTGTTATTCATATGGCGGTCAATTTTGGAATGGTGTAAATAAACTTAAATCTTTAATCGAAAAAGAATATCAGACAAAAAAAGTTACAACTATATGGAATAATATTATTAAAATTGGAAAAGCAAATAAATTAGGTAAAGGAGAAAAGGGACGGCCAGATAATGCTATTCTTGAGATTGAAAGGAAATATTTTAACATAATACAAAGTGAAATTGAAATATTAAATCCAAATATAATAATATTTTTTACTGGACCGAATTATGATGATATATTAAAAGATATATTTATTGATATTAAAGGTGATAAAATTAGTGATTTTACAGAAAGGCAATTAAAGAAAATAAATATATCAAATCATTGTATTGCTTATCGTACGTATCATCCAAATTTTTTATACCGAAATGGTATTGATAACTATTTTAATGCAATTATTACCGATATACAGAAAACCCTAACGACCGGCAAGTGACCTGAGGTGGTGGATTAAAGACAATTTATCTCAAAAGCAAACCGGAGGCTCCAAGTGTCAACATAGATGTCGCCACCTAGGGAAGAAATAGTTTGGAGGGTTGCTTGATTTCTCTTGAAATAATCTCATTTTGGTATATACTTGTATATACGAGGTTAGATATGCTGACCACCTTGTTTAAATCTGGTAACTCGGTTGCCGTGCGTATACCTAAATCCATTTGGGCAGTTGATCCCGGTCTTGAGGTTGAAATTACCAGAGAGGGTGACCACCTGATCGTTTCTCCCGTGAGACCTGTTCTCTCTGAAGTACTCCAGGTCTTCCAGGGGTTCGACGCAGAGTTCATGAGTCAGGGACGGGAGGTTCCTGAAGATGAGGATCGTTCCTGGTGAAGTATCTTCTGGATACGAATATCTGCATTTATCTGATGCACAATCAACCTGCATCCGTAAAACGACACTTTGAACAACTTGGAGCAGGAGATGTGGCCATCTCGTCTATCACCCTGGCAGAACTGGAACAGGGAATTGGAGTTTTTACTTCGCTATTTACCAGTCCTACCCTTTGATCAGAATTCCGCCAGGATTTATGGAATGCTCAGGAGAAACGGGGAATCCATAAAGCGAAACCGGTTTGATACTCTCATTGCCGCCCAGGCTGTGGCGTCCGGACTTGTGCTTGTCACGAATAATCCCAAAGATTTCACTGGAATAGCTGAACTAGTCCTGGAAAATTGGGTGGATTCCTAGAAACTAAACGGTTTTTGATCTTTTTCAGTCAATCGTCAGCGTTCGGAAGTGACCTTGTAGCCAACGGCGATAATGGCACTCAGGTTATAGTGCTTGGTATCATAAAGTTTTTCGTCAGCGGCAGTTGTCCGGAAATTCCGGATAACTGAATCCTCCTGCAATTCGTTATCGGAAAATATTTTTTTAAGGTGATCATTGACCGTTTTGACTTCCACATCGTAGAGCATTGCAATCATCTTCTGAGACAGCCAGAGATTTTCCTCGGCATCAATGGCGTTGACATGTTACGGAACTGCCTAATTGAAAGCACCGTCAGAGCGGTAAAGATTAATTCGGGATCGCTCATGTCCTGAATGCGCTCTTAGCCTACTTTGGCAAGCCCTGACCCCTACCCGATTTGGACAGCCATCTTTTCTAACTCTCCAGAACTCCTATTGCCTCAGATGGATTCAGAACACTCAAATTCGAATCCTTGAAATGTTCAACGTTTCGCGTGACAATAATATCCATGACTGCATTTTCAGCTGCGTATATTTGCATCGCATCTTCGAAGTCCGAAAAAGAGGAGTTTATTGCTCGATCAACAATTCGTTGGTTCATGTCAACAATTCCGATGACTGTTCGGATTTTCCGAATTGCGGTCATTGCTGTCGCCTTATTGGAGAACTTCTGGAGTACATAGTAGACATTTGCAATGACAAGTGGAGAAGTAAACGCAAGAAAAATACCCTTCTCGGCCAATTCAAGAAAATAGGCAGAATCTGAATAAAACGGTTTTCTTTCAGAAAAGACGTCGATAAGAACGTCAGAGTCGATAAAGACACATTTAGCCATTGTATCGGCTTACCTTTGAAAATCGATACTCCTCACGTTCGTCAAATCCCTCGGGGATGGAAATCAAGCCGGAAAGTTCAGCTACTAATGAATCTTTCTTGATTTCTCGGTCCTTCTTGGTATCTGTCAGCGTTTTAAGAAAGCGTTCCACTAGTCCTGACACACTGTCATGGTTCATTTCGGCGTATTCTTTTGCTCTATCAATCACTGCGCCATCTAGCTTCAGCGTGAGCTTCTTATCCATAGTACGTACAAAATACAACAAGATCATACGCCTGTCAATAACTTCTTGTACCAAGGGTACGCACAGTGGTGTGGGGGGTGGGGGTTAATAGCCACTGCCTACCCGATTTCTGCGTCTTTATAATCCTTTTTCAAAGTAATTCACTTCTGACAATTCTTTGATTAAGACTTGTAGCATAGATAATTGAATCCGCCATAACCTAGCCAGCACGAGGAATCGGCGACGTTCACAGGCGATCCAAATCCCTCGGAATATCCGTATTGATTCCCTTGAAAAGGCCTTTGAGCTTGTTCATTGGCTGGATCGGAATAAGTTCGATTCTATTGCCGTAGCTAATCACTTCCATGGTAGAACCAACTTTCAGATCGATTCTGTCCCTAACTTCTTTAGGTATAACGACTTGATATTTGCTTGACACGGTAACAGTATTCATCAGTCTACCTCAAGCAAAACACTATGGCGATCGATCGAACCTGTCAATATCTGTTCTCCTGGGGCACTTCTAAAAAAGAAGCTATACAGCGGTCAGATTTTTTGAAATTTACAAAAAATTGATTATTCCGGTCAACCCTGCCAAGGATTCCAGCGGTTGAGATACTACGATCATCGAGGATTAATAGTTCTGTCTTGGCGATAGCCCGTACTTCTTTTTCGTAGCGGTCCCGACTTCGGCAAATTGCCCGCTGGATCAATATCCGATTGCCACCATGGTGAATACAACAATTATGAGTTCCACCCAGTCCTTTAGAAAAGTTAGAGCTGAAATATTGCTGTTGGCAGAATATTGACTATGTAAATATTTGCAATTATTTTACAATTTATGGAGATCAGTTGGGACGAGGCTAAGAACCAGAAGATCAAAACTGATCGAGGACTAAGTTTTGAAGAAATCGTTCAAGAACTTGTAGCAGGTCGGGTTCTTGATATTACTGATCATCCATCTCGACCAAATCAGAAGATTTTCGTCGTAAAGCTACATGACCACTTCGTCATGGTCCCTTTCGTCATAGACGGCGACGGAGTCTTTCTGAAGACCGCGTATGTCAGCCGAAAAGCAAAGAAGAAGTATGGGGACGAAAATGATAAAAAATGAAGATGAGCTCCTCGACGACGAAGAGCAGGAAATCGAAGACAACTTTGAAGCTCTCAAGTCTATTCCCCCCTCAGAGAAAACAGCGTTAATCGCTTCTTTGAAAGGGGCCTCAATTCGAAAGCCTGTGACGCTTCGTATGGAAGAACAAGACTTGGAGGCAATAAAACGACT
>DAIDJA010000223.1 GCA_027451605.1 Acidimicrobiales bacterium | reverse complement strand
CGGAACGCGTTACACGGGACTTTGTCCGTTTCATTCTGAAAAGTCACCTTCATTTAGCGTTAATCAGACCGATGGACTTTACTACTGTTTCGGATGCTCGGCATCCGGAGATATTATTACTTTTGTCCGAGAAATTATGGGTCTGGATTTTATGGCTGCCATGGAATATCTTGCAACTCGGGCAAATATTACGCTAAATTATGTCGATTCAGGAAATGTGCGCAGAAATCCGCAGGTAAATAAAGTTGATTTGGTAAAGGTTCTGGGTGGTGCCGTAGATTTGTACCACAGTTTTTTGTTAAGTGATCAAACGGCCGGTGTTGCCAAAAAATATCTTAGTGATAGAGGATATGACGACGAAATCATAAAGCGATTTAAGATTGGTTACTCTCCAAATCAAAGAGATTTTCTGGTTAAAAAACTAAAGTTAACAAAAGAAATTGCTGAAGCTACCGGGCTTGGCTATGTTAATGAACACGGTTATCTGCAGGATTCTTTTAGAGACAGAGTTATGTTTCCGATATTTGATGTTTCTTCGCGTCCGGTTGCTTTCGGAGGTCGAATATTGGATTCGACTCGGGAAAAGATGCCACAGCTCGCTAAGTATAAAAACTCGAAAGAAACTGCTTTGTATATAAAGAAGAAGGTTTTATATGGTTTAAATTGGGCCAAACAAGAGATTGTTCAAAAAGATTTTGTTATTATCTGTGAGGGTTATACCGATGTATTGGGATTTCATATATCGGGTTTAACCAATGCGGTAGCTTCTTGCGGAACGGGATTCGGAGAAGATCACATAAAGGTCTTGTCATCATTTACTAAAAATTTTATTCTAGCATTTGACTCCGATAATGCAGGGCTCTCAGCGGCATCAAAGGTCTATGAGTGGGAATCAAAATACCACCTCATTATAAAAGTCGCCGAATTCCCCCAAGGAACTGACCCGGCACAGTTAGCCGCTCAGGATAAGACAAAGTTAGCCGATGCAGTTTCTAATGCAAAACCATATTTGAAGTTCAGAATTGATCGTCTATATGAAAATACAGACATGAATCTACCGGAGGTAGCAAATCGAGTGTCTCGATCCGTTTTGGAGCTGATAGCAGAGCATCCCGAAAGTTTCGTACGAGACAGATATTTGGTTGAATTAAGTGACTTTGCCAGAATTGACATTAATTTGCTTCGGTCTGAACTTAAAAAACTCTTATCAGTAAAAGCATCTGTTTCTAAGAGCAGTCAAAATGTCTCAAATCAAGAACTGCCTAACGTTGGAGTCGATAAAGTTAAATACACTTTTGAACTAACTTCAAAAAATCGCCTTCAATATGAACTATTAAAAATAATAATTCAGCAACCCGAGAAAATGGTCGATTATTTTAATATCCGTATGTTTGCCGATCCCGTACTTAGGGTAATAGTTGAAGCTATGATTAGAAATGATTCAATTGATGAAGCCAAGAATTCGTTGGACGAATTTGAGCGTAATCTCGTTAATAAAATGAACGTAGAAGAGGTTCAAGTGCAAGCCGAGGATGCTATTGCTAGACTTTTAGTGATGCAACTGAAACATTTGCTAATCTTAACTGAGTCAAGTATTAAAAATAGTAATGGCGACCTAAAAGATCTGTTGTACAAAAGCCAAGTTTATTCAAAGACAATTAATCAGTTGAACCAAGATCATGTTTCAAAACAGGTGTTGTCTCAAGCCATTAAAGTGGCATATAACGATTAGTAATTCACATGCCGGGAAAATCAGTCAAAAAGATCACAGTAGCCGAAGTTGAAAAGGAAAAGCCCGAAAGAGCGTCATCCAAAATTAAAGCCTTAACTTCGTTTATTGAAAAAAATAAAGATTTAGAGGAAATCTCCCAAGATGAAATTGTCAATTTGCTTGATACCGTAGAGCTCACGCCTCAGATCTTAACCAAAGTTTACAGCACACTCTATGATACGGGAATTGTACTTTCCGACGGCGGCGTCACACAAGAGGTTCCTTTGGTTAAGTCTTCAAAAAATGAAGATTTGGACGATTCGTTTAAGCGGATAAAAAAACTTCTTAAGGGTCCGAGTGATAACGGAGACTTTAAATTTAACTCTGCTAAATTAAGTGAGCTTGATTCCATAAAGGAGTATCTTAAGGAGATTTCTAAAATACCTTTACTGACTCCGCAACTTGAATCTTACTTGGGGAAAAAGATCTTTGAGTGCCAGGAAGCCGAAAGTCAGCTTGGAGAAATGGGTCCACCAACCAAGGGCAGAAAATCAAAAACTGTTGTTAACTTGGAACGTATGGTCGCCGAAGGGAAGGAAGCCAAAGAGATATTAATAATCGCAAATCTTAGGCTCGTAGTATCGATTGCAAAAAGATACAGAACCAGTGGTATGGGTTTTTTGGATATAGTCCAGGAAGGCAATTTGGGTCTTATAAAGGCAGTTGAAAAGTTTGATTTTCGCAAAGGTTTTAGATTCTCAACGTATGCTACCTGGTGGATTCGTCAGTCAATAGTGCGGTCAATTTCCGATAAGGGTAGAACGATCAGAATGCCCGTACATTTTAGAGATATGCTCTCCAAGGTGCTCAGAGCCAAAAGAGATTTATCCCAACAGCTCGGCCGTGAACCCTCCATAGAAGAGATTGGACAAGAAGTCGGTATGTCTGCTGCTAGAGTCAAAGAGATAATCTCTTATGATTCGGCATTTGTTTCATTAGAACAGTCTTCTGGCGAGGACTCAGACTTTCAGCTGTCTGATGTAATTGAAGACGTCAAAGCCGAAGTACCTTCCGATGTGGTATCCAAGCTTTATTTGGATAGGGAAATTCGGGATATATTAAGAGAGCTTCCCGAAAGGGAAAGGCTCTTAGTTACACTTCGATTCGGCTTTAACGGCGGACAGATCTATACCTTTGATGAGCTAAGTGTAATATTTGGTGTGACACGTGAACGCATACGCCAAATTGAAAATAAAATTTTGGCTAAACTTCGAAATCCTGAGCTAACCAGAACTTTAAAAGAGTATATGCAAGACGTTTGATCTCGAGTATAATTTATAAGGCTGGTTTATTCGTGAGCGGATAAAACTCGATTTAACGTTATTTTCCGGGGTAGCTCAATTGGCAGAGCTAACGGCTGTTAACCGTTCGGTTGAGAGTTCGAGTCTCTCCCCCGGAGCATTTTATAACATCGAAGATAGCTGACCGTAATATCCAAAAACTTAGCTTTAAAACCGTTTTACCATTTAATTGGGCTCGTAGCTCAGCGGTAGAGCAGGGGACTCATAATCCCTTGGTCGCAGGTTCGATCCCTGCCGGGCCCACATTAATTTAACGCCTTGTTGTGTTTTGAGACTAATCTACTTATGGATTACAAAGCTGATTTGAATTTTTTATATAACAGTTTGTGAAATAAATTGAATTTGACTATTTTCCAATTTGAAATACTGCCGGTTAAAGTCTCTAAAGAAGCTTTACATTGTTTTTAGTCAACTTTTGAAATCTATTCCATAAAGCTGATTTTAAAATAAATTAATTTGGTCTTCACAAAATAAAACATTCGACCGTACTTGACCGAATGTTTTATAATGGTTTAACTTAAGGGAATATATTTATGGTTTTTGGTGCTATCGCAGTTGACTTTCAAACCTTGGAATAATTTCATGATCACCTGATATTTCCTCAAGACTCTTTTGATTAGTTTCC
>DAIDJA010000222.1 GCA_027451605.1 Acidimicrobiales bacterium | reverse complement strand
TACAACTTCGGTTGGATTATCCATACCAAGTTCTTCTAATATTTGTATAACTTCTGTCGGGTTCGGTATTCTTTTTTGATTCACAAGAAGATCTGCAGCTATTTCATAGAACTTAACGGCATGATCCTCGAAGCCTTTTTCAATTAATCTCTGACCGATAAGTAAAAGACTAAAGCTCTCATCCAATTTGTTTGCCATCTGATCAGATATTTCATTTTGCTCGTTAATGATCTTTAAGCTCAAGGGTCTGTACTTTAGGTTTATATTTAGGTCGTCACATGCACGCCTAAGTAATTTATAAGATTTAAGGGTCCATGGACAGATCGGATCCCCGTAAAAAGTTACGGCTTCAGGCAATTCTACTTCAAGTGTATAGTTCAATTTGTTAACATCCAATCCTTATTCGTTTGTCTGTAATATATAACAAATTTGTTCATTTTTTATTTCTTTAAATTTTTATTTAAATTTGTACTAAATTTGATTAAATGCAAGTACCTGATGATCTAAAATACACAACCGAACACGAATGGGTTAAGCCCGAAGGTAAGACTGTGGTAGTCGGCATAACTGACTTTGCTCAGGATTCTTTGGGCGATATTGTTTATGTTCAATTGCCGCAAGTCGGTTCCAAATTCGAGTCCGGAGCAACCTTGGGTGAAATTGAATCCACCAAGTCTGTCTCTGATATTTACTGTCCGGTTAGCGGAAGTGTCACTGAAATTAACTTATCACTGAATGATTCACCGGAAGTTATTAATTCAGATCCATATGTGGCAGGCTGGCTCTGCAAGGTCGAGATCGACAATGAATCGGATTTAGAATCGCTGTTGACTGCCGAAGACTACTCTAAGCTTACCGAGAGTTAAAATCTCAACAATAGGTTTAGACAATGTGGTTTAGACAGTACCGAATTAAATTGTTAAACTATAGTTTTAACGTATAGAGAGTTTTTGATATTTAGATAGCTTTAGGCTAACGGAGGGATATTAAGTGTTTTGTTCAAGTTGCGGACACAGAAATGAGAAATCCGCTAATTACTGTTCTTCTTGTGGCAATTATATTGCAGATGCAGTTGAGGTAAAGACCGCTTCAGTTCCCGTTGTCGGCGGTGAACTTGATCCGGATCTTGGCGACTCCGATTCGGAGGACCTCGAAAGTAGTTTTGCATTTTTAACCATAAATCTTGGTCACGATTCTATCGACAAATATATTTTGGATGACACCACCCTAAAAGTCGGAAGGCATCCTGAAAGCGACATATTTTTAGACGACGTCACCGTATCCAGGCGTCATGCGGAGTTTTATAAAAACAATGACAAATATTGGGTTAAAGATGTAAATTCTCTTAACGGAACATATTTAAATAGGGAAAGAGTCGAAGAGGCTGAGCTCAGAAATGCTGATACCATCCAGATAGGTAAATTTAAACTGAGGTTTTGGGAGGCTTCCCGCTAGTGGCAGACGACTCGGTCGCTGATGATGAATTTTTTGGGATTGGGGAGGTTCTTGAAATTCTCTTACCGGAATTTGAAGATCTTTCGATCTCTAAAATTCGTTTTTTAGAATCACAGGGATTGATTGAGCCTCAAAGGACCTATTCAGGCTTCCGAAAATTTTATAAAAAGGATATTGAACGTCTTAAATGGATTTTAGAGCAGCAGCGTGATCATTTTCTCCCACTAAAAGTCATAAAGCAAAAATTAAAAGATATTGAGCTCAATCGGGAACCTACTCCTTTGGCAAAAATTGCTGAATTAAAAAAAACCGCCCGTAAGACTCGAAAAAAATCCACTGTACCTCAAAGTTCACATCTACCGCTTAAACCTGCCGATTATATGGAACAAAGTGAAATCGAAAAAGCGTTGAACTCAATTTATAATGAAATTACTTCGGCTCAAAAGGCTACTTCTGAAACACTCGAAGAGATAAATCCCAATGGTACTATAGGTGATGATATTAGGGTAGTTGAATTTGATGACACGGAAGAGTTATTGGCTGAATTGGAATATCTAAACCGTGCGACTTCAAATATAGAACAATCAAAAAATGAAGAAGGCGCAAACGATTATGTTGTAAGTGACGACGAAGTCATTGACGCACAGCAAAGTTATGATGATGTTGCTACGTCTATAGTGAGCTCGAATATTTTAGACGATTCAAAATCCAAATACAGATTCGAAGCATATTCGGGCCCTTCCGAGCTTTATAAGGAGGCGCAAAGCCATGAAGACCTGCCAGAGATTTCCGTGTCAAATCCGCACGTGGACGCTGTAGCTTCTAATTTAGGTGAATCAGATTTCGATTCTCAGGAACCGATTGACGATGAAGATTCTCAGTGGTCTGCCACATCTGAAATTGACGATTTTGCAAAAAAGCTTGGATGTAAGCCTGAATTGGTTACTGAAATGGTAGAAATGGGTTTTGTCGAACCTGATGATATCGCCGGGATAAAAAGCTTTGGTCGTGACTGCTATGAGATCGCAAATACTATTTTGGTCTATCAGAGACACGGGTTTGAAATGAGACACATTAAGCTGTTGTTAAATGCCGCACAAAGAGAATCCGCGCTCTATCTCCAGGTACTGAGACCGATTTTGAAGCGTCGTAACCCTGACTCCAAGTATGAAGCCAGAGAACTTGGTCAGATTTTGATGCGTGCTGGGGCGAAACTGCATCAGGATCTGTTGCGTCGTGACTTGCGTAAAGAATTAAAGGGCTAAGCTTTTTAAAGCTTGGCACTTGATCAAAAATCAGACTATATTAAATAGTATGATCGAAGTTACTATTCAAGCGGTTCGAATCGATATCAGTTCTAATACTCCCGTAGTTTTACTTCAAGAGGTGGAGGGCAAGAATCGCAGTCTTCCTATTTTCATCGGTGAGATGGAAGCTTCCGCGATAAATATTACCGTAAATAATATCGAACCTCCCAGACCGTTAACCCACGATCTGTTTAATAATTTGTTGCAGTCTTTACGGTCCAAGTTGAGTTATGTCGAAATTACTGAACTCAAAGACAGAATTTATTTTGCCGAGATTCACATTAAAAATCCCGAGGATAGCGAGATAACGATATCGGCTCGTCCGTCAGATGCAATAGCAATTGGTCTCAGAGCAGGTGTTCCGATTTATGTCAGCGATGATTTAATGGAAAAAGAAGGTATAGAGGTAAATCTTGTCGCAGGCGACGACGATGAAGACGCGGATCAGATATTGGATGAATTTAGTGAATTCTTAGACAATATTAAACCTGACGATTTTTTATAGTTACTCAATAAGTTTAATTTTGAGGTTGCAAACTCGAACTTTTGGTAGTAAAATCATAAATGCGGGAATAATTACATCGTTGTATTTATGAAACAGACAGGGTTATTGAAACAGACAGGGTTATTGAAATGTTGCACGGATTTAGCGGAAAACAGGCCTGTGGGATAGTAGGAATTACCTACAGACAGCTTGATTATTGGGCAAGAACCGGGCTTCTTAATCCGTCTATTGAACAGGCAAAGGGAATAGGTACCAAACGACTTTATTCCTTCGAAGACCTGGTTAACCTTAAAGTTATCAAACAGATGTTAGACGGTGGGATATCGCTTCAGAATGCACGGATTGCCGTAGATTGTCTTGAGAAAGTGGCAATTAAAGATTTAATCAGGTGCAATGTCGTTGTCACGGGTACGGGAGCTGTTTTAGCGTTTAAGGATGACGAA
>DAIDJA010000221.1 GCA_027451605.1 Acidimicrobiales bacterium | reverse complement strand
TAACAACGAGCCTTCCGACATCGCCTGTGCATATTCGGGAGATGAGTTGGCGCAATCCGCGTTTGTTATAATTAAGTCCGGAGCCGATATCGCTGATTAGCTCATACGTCCAGCCGTTGGCGGCGCAAAATGACTCAAGCATCCCTTCCTGGCGAGCAAGGTCATCGCGCTGACCTGCAGTAGAGACTCGTGCATATGCGACGGTCACTCGGTCTGAAGGGGCTAGACGTGGTGCGAGATGACGGAGCTTAGCCAGGTCGTACCGTCGTTCCCCTCCGGTTGTACGCTCAACCGGCTCTATTTTACCTTCTCGTTCCCAGCGTCTAAGCGTGTCACGGTGAACTCCCAACTCTCGGGCAGCTACACCTATCGATACCAACTTAGACATATATGTATTATACCAATAATTAGCGAATATCACGCAACATGTTGGGAGCAGTTACTATCCCGACATCGGGATTTTTTGTAGTATCGGGTCCAAGAAAAATTAAGAGCAACTCAACAGATATTCTATGACTTGACTAGCCGACCAGGAAATATGATGACTCGAGTCTTCCGGTTGGTCACTTAATTCTGCGATATCAAAGGTGACGTTGAGAAACTTTACCATCTCTTTTGAAACTAACGATAGGTCGTCACCGATAGTTATGACGGGAGGTTCGACAAACTTTTCGCCATTTTCATCTCTTACTTGCGGAAATCCGGCCGTTGACATTAGGCCGTTACAAAGACATACCCTGGCTTCGGTATCGGTTTCTTCCCCTTGTTTTGCAAGGTAATGCCCTACGGGTTCAGCGGGACATCGAAACTTAAGTCCGCGATCTTTTGTATAGATAGCTTCGCGCAAGTAGCCGAGATCACATCTCCTGGGACGACTATCAAGAATTACCGATTCGGATAATGTTCCCTCCATCTGACCAACCTTAAACGGATATCCGCTAGGGGAAGCATATGGTTCGGTTCTCACCACAAGGGTATCCAATAGAGCCTTTTTAATTAGTCTGCTGCGCAATGACTCTTCCATTCCGGATTCATTGCATACGGCAAAAACACTTCCGACTTGTATTCCCTTAGCTCCCAGCTCCAAGGCCTCTTTTAATTTCTCGGGATTTCCGTACCCACCCGCCATCCAAAAAGGAATACCGAGTTCAACCAGTTTATTGAAATCGACTTCATCCCTCGTTCCGTATATCGGTTGCCCCGAATCATCAAGTGTCAGCTTCCCCCTCGGAGGTGCATTATGGCCTCCGGCAGTCGGTCCTTCCACCACATAACCGTCTGGTTTGGTTCTTTCGGATTTAGCCAAAAAATAGGCTAATACGTCAGATGAGACTATCGCAAGGAATACCGGCCGCTTTAGCACGTCAGCACCCAGTTGACTTTTAAGGATATTAAGGTCCATGACATTGGCGGGATCAAAAGTAGTTTTGAACGACATGCCCTGAGGAGAGTTAATAACCTTTACCGGGTAATCGACAGACTTAAATTCGCTTAAATCATTTAACAATTGAGGTATTTGACTCGGTATTCCGGCTCCCATCAAAACCACATCAACACCGGCTATCATCGCACCAAAAATTGCCGCCGGAGTCGGAACTTCAATCTTTTGAAGATAGTTTACCCCTACGGGTAAGTCTTCGTCACCCTTAGCCATTTTGACTTCGGCAAAGTTTGACAAGACAATAAGTTCCAGCAAGTTTTTGCTGGGCTGCAACTTAAACATCGGAATGGTATGATATCTTTCATCGGCGCTCTTACCGCCTTCGTTAAAGTATCTTTTCATTACTCTGCCGACCAGCTCTTTGTCGGGGAAATAACTGTAAGCATCCCTTAATTTCCCCTCAGGATCTCCCAGGCTCAAAATTCGGGCATGAACTGCCTCAATTGCGGTGCCGGACACCACCCCAAGCTGGCCGCATGATGACACAGCCTTGGCGAGCCTCCAATTCGAAACGGATATCCCCATCCCTCCCTGAATAATTTGTGGCAAAGATCTGACCCTGGATTCAAGGTTTCTGTCGGAAATGATATTCATATTGTTCACAGTTTATATAAGAAGTTGCTGTTAAATAGTTCAATCGCATCTAAATAATTCGATTGCGTGACGACGGCATAATGACGACTTAATCAAAGATATCAGTTTTGTTCAATCAGCTTTGATACCTTAATGCATATTCAATTGTACTCTAAAAGACATTATGAATTTAATGGGTTAAAATATTACATAGTTATGACACGTGTCAATATTTTGTAGTAATATATAGACATGAGCACAATTACAGAAAATAAATCATTAGTGGAATTCCCGGATATGATTCCGGATTATAAGATATACCAAAAAGCAGTCGGGAACAATTTTTATGAATTGGATCCCAACTTACAGTACATTTTAAAAAGAACGCTTCAGGACGAAAGTGAAATGAAATTGGCAGAGACTGTGGCCAACACCTATGGTGAAGTCGTAGGTAACCAAATCGCAAGCCGAGCTGATTTCACCGACCGACACGGCCCTGCCTTAAAATCATATGACGAATGGGGATACCAGATAAACGAAGTCATACACAGTGACTCCTGGCTTAAAAACAAGGCAGATTTGGTCAGCATTGGAATCTGCAGTTTGCAGAATCATTTCAAAACTGCCATACCGGCAGCCGTATCTTCCGCGGCCTATTATTTGGTATCACAAGCGGAAACAGCCCTTCTCTGCGCGCTCGGAATGACATCAGGAGCCGCCGATATAGCCGAACGTTACGCTCCCATTGATGTCAGAGACAAAATCGTCACACTTTTAAGGTCCGACGATCCTGAGAATTCATGGGAAGGCGGAATGTTTTTGACCGAAAGACAGGGAGGCTCTGATGTCGGTGCCAATACTCTCAAAGCTGTTGCGGACGGAAGCGAGTGGAGGCTTTACGGTGACAAACATTTTTGTTCCAACGTAGATGCTGACCTTTTCGTTGTACTTGCCCGCCCCGAAAGTGCACCTAGTGGCACCAAGGGTTTGGCGACATTTTTAGTACCGAGAAAACTTTTTGACGGAACTGACAATGGATTTACCATTCGCCGGCTCAAACCCAAGATGGGGACAATTGGAGTACCAACCGGTGAAGTTCACTTGGAGGGTTCGATTGCTTGGTTAGCTTCTCCATTACCCGCATCGTCTACGCAAATTTCTCAGGAAGAGGCAATCTCAGCAGCCACGGACGGCAAAGGCTTAAACCGCATGATGGAGATGGTAAACGGTTCAAGGTACGGTGTCGCTTTGATGGGTCTGGGTATTCACCGACGTTGTTTCTTGGAAGCGGCAATCTATGCGGCAAATAGGGAACAGTTTGGAGTTAGAATTGATAACTTCCCGTTGGTTCGTGAAACATTGGTTGACTTGGCAGTCGAATTGGAGGCAGGCCTTGGACTGACATTTGATATTGTCACCAATAGAAACAGCCAGCTTGGTAATGACTTAATCGGCCGCCTTACAAGAATTCAAATACCACTCGCAAAACTTCGGGGAACCCGTTACGGATTAATTGCCGCGTCAAAGGCGCTTGAAATTTTCGGCGGTAACGGCTATATGGAAGACTGGCCAATGGCAAGACAGTTCAGAGATGCTCAATGTCATCCGATCTGGGAAGGCACCGAAAATATAATCTGCAGGGATGTTTTCAGGGCAATTAAATCAGTTAGGGCACACGAAGCAGTTTACAAAAAGATTGAACTGAGTTTA